>NZ_JBSFJC010000137.1:0-21014 GCF_053597855.1 Kitasatospora sp. NPDC001225 | reverse complement strand
GCGCCGGCCGGCTGCCGGCCGCCTCCGGAGCCTGCGTCCGCTGAGCCGCCGGGGCCCGCGTCCGCCGCGCCCCCGCCCCCCGTCATCCCCTGATCCGCCACAGTCCGAAAAGGAGCACAGCCATGCACATCCTCATGATCGAGTGCAACCCGAACGGGATCGCCGGTATCGCGAACGCCCTGGAACTGGGCCACGACGTCACCCTGGTCTCGGTCGACCCCGACTTCTACCTCAGCGTCTCGCCGCTGACCGAGGCCGCCTACGCCCACCCGAACTGCCAGGTCGTCAAGAGCGAGCAGGCCTTCTCCCTCGACGAGCTGACCGACCTGGCGCGGCGGCTGCACGAGGCCAAGCCGATCCACGGCGTCACCACGTACAGCGAGTACCACACCGTGCACACCGCCGCCGTCGCCGAGGCGCTCGGCCTGCCCGGCATGAGCGTCGACGGCGCCCGCAACGCCCGGCACAAGCACCTGACCCGGACCACCCTGGCCGGCACCGGCATCCGCCAGCCGCGCTTCGCGGTGGCCACCGACCCGGCCGAGGTGGAGGCCGCCGTCCGCGAGGTCGGCTTCCCCTGCGTGGCCAAGCCCTCCGACGGCACCGCCAGCCTCCACGTCCTGCACCTCAAGGACGAGGCGGACCTGCGCGAGTACCTCGCCGAGCTGGCCCAGGTCGCCGACTACGGGCGCGGCGTCGTGCGCATCCCGGAGATCGTCATCGAGGAGTTCGTCACCGGCGAGCTGATCTCCGTCGAGTCCTGCGTGCTCGCCGGGGGAGAGGTGGTCAACCTCGGCCTGACCGACCGCTCGCTCAGCGGGTTCCCGTACTTCATCGAGATGGGCCTCACCTACTTCAGCGGCCACCCGCTCCAGGAGGAGCTGTTCGCCGCCACCACCGCCGTGCTGAACGGGCTCGGCGTGGACTTCGGCTTCATCCACACCGAGTGGCTGCTCGGCCCGGACGGCCCGGTGCTGTGCGAGGTCAACGGCCGCCTGGCCGGCGGGATCGTGCCGACCCTGATGGAGATCACCTCCGGCGTGGACCCGTACCTGGAGGTCATCCGCCAGGCCCTCGGCGAGCGGCCCGAGCTGGCCTTCCCCCGCGAGACCACGGCCAGCGGCCACTGGTTCGGCTCCCCGGTCGCCGGGACGGTCGAGGCGATCGGCTTCGACGCCCTCACCGACCTGCCCGGCTTCCACAGCGCCCTCGGCTACAAGAAGCCCGGCACGGCCGTGAACCGGCTGTCCCGCAGCAACTTCGACTGGATCGGCCACATCATCTTCACCGGCGGCGACCGGGACGAGGCCGCCAAGCGCTGCCAGGACGGCCTGGACCGCATCGACCTGCGCCTGTCGGTCGAGGTGGCCCGGTGAGCGCGGCCACCCCCGAGCAGCGGCGGCCCGCCGTACTGTCGGGCGTGGCCGTCCCCGCCCTGGACGCCGAGGCGCTGTTCGACGTGACCGTCGAGGACGGGGTCTTCACCCGGATCGAGCCCTCGGGCACCCGCCGCGGCGACGAGCCGGAGCTGTGGCCCGGCTACACCGAGACCCACGCCCACATCGCCCTGCCCGCCAACTTCGACGACACCGCCGAGGACCCGCGGATCATCGCCCTCCAGTACCTCTACCACGGCGTCACCCACGTGGTGGACATGTTCGGCTACCCGATGGTGGCCGACGCCTGGGAGGCCGGCCGGGCCGCTTCGGACCTGCCGTACCCCGAACTGGTCCACTGCGGCTACGCGGTGACGGCGATGACCAACGCGGCGGGCCTCTCCGGCCACGGCGTGGAGTTCCCGACCCCGGTGTACATGCTCGCGGTCGAGGCCGACCTCGACCAGGCGCTGCGCAACAACGCCGAGCGCGGCGCGACCTTCCTCAAGGTCATGTTCACCGACGGCACCGAGCAGCCGGGCTCCAAGGTGCGCTTCTCCCGGCTGTCGGAGCGGGTGCTGCGGTTCACCGCGCGGATCGCCGCCGAGCGCGGCATCACCGCGGTGATCGACTGCAACACGCTGGAGGAGACCCGCTGGGCCTACGACTGCGGCTTCCGGCTCTTCGCCCACACCGTCCGCGACCGCACCCTCGGCGACGCCGAGTGGAAGGACCTGGCCGGCGCCCGGTTCGTCTCCACCCTCTCCGGGCTGCGCCCGATGGTCATGACGGCCGACGACTTCCTCGCCGCGTACGGCCGCGAGGGCTTCGCCGAGACCCAGGACGTCCGCAACCTGGACGCGGTCCGCGGCCTGGAGCAGCCGTACGGGATCACCTACGGCCTCCAGGAGACCCGCACCGGCGCGCTGGGCGACATGCGCCGCAACGCGCTGGCCGCGCTGCGCGAGGGCAACCTGCTGGTCGGCACCGACTCGGGCAACACCGGTGCCTACCACGGCTACTCCCTGCTCGGCGAGCTCGACCTGCTGCGCGGGGACGACCCCTCGCTCGCCGACGCGCTGCGCCACCAGGCCACCGTCGGCGGCCGGCGCTACTTCGACGAGCTGCGCGGCGAGTCCGGCGCCGCCCACCCGATCAGCGTCGGGGCGCCGGCCACCTACAACCTGCACGCCCCGGGCCGGCCGCTCTCCGCGCTGCCCACCGCCACCGTCGTGCGGGGGACGCCGATCGACCGCGAGGCGGTCGCCCGGGCCATCGCCGGGCTCCGCGCCGCCGCGGCGGCCGGCACGACGACGCACGACACGAAGGAGGGGGCGGCCCTGTGACCGTCGACCGCAAGCGGGCGCTGATCGGCGTCAACGCCGGCATCCTGCTCGCCAACACCGGCAGCTACATCTGGTTCCCCGTGCTGGTGGCCTCGCTCGGCGGGGTGGACAGCGGCTTCTGGGCCGGCGTCGTGATGGCCATGACGTACGTCGGGCGGCTGCTCGCCACCTTCTTCTACGAGGGCGTGGCGCTGCGCATCGGCATCCGCGGTGCGGTCTTCCTCGGTACCGCCCTGGAGGCGGTGGCGCTGGGCCTGATGGGCTTCGGCACCGGGGTGCTGGTCTACGCCGTGCTCGCCTTCTTCATCGGCTTCGGCTCCGGCACCTCCTTCCCCGGCCTGAAGAACGTCCTCGCCTCCTACCCCGACGACGAGCGCCCCAAGGCCTTCTCGACCTTCCAGATGGCCGGTCAGGTGGGCGTGTTCGGCGGCGCCATGCTGGGCGCCGTGCTCGCCGACGTCGAACTGCGCACCCTGTTCTCGGTGGTGTTCGCGATCTTCCTCGCGTTCTGCCTGGCGGCCTCGTCCTTCATCCCCCGGGACGGCTTCCAGCCCCCGGCGCCGGTGGAGCCCGGGGCCGGGGCGGCGGCCCGCAAGCCGCTGTTCTCCACCGCGGTGTTCAAGGGCATCGACATCCGGGGCGCCACCCGCTACTTCCTGCTGTCGGCGGTGTTCTGGTTCCTGTCGATCGGCTTCATCGTCGGCATCCCGCTGCACATGGAGCGGTACGTGCCGCAGTGGGCGCCGTCCTCGCCGTTCTGGATCACCGGGCTGAGCATCCTGGTGCTCCAGTACCCGGTGTTCAAGTTCCTGATCGGCCGGTTCAGCCCGGCCGTGGTGATGGCGATCGGCCTCACCGGCATGACGGTGGCGTTCACCGCCCTCGGCGCGGGGCGCGGCGCGGCCTGGGTGGTGGTCGGGGCGCTGACGGTGGTGCTGGGCGAGATCCTCTTCGTGCCGTCCTTCGACATGTGGATCGCCCGCAAGGTCCCCGAGCGCCAACTCGCCAAGGCGATGGGGGCGATGCACTTCTTCCGCAGCGCCGGGAACATGGCCGGCTCGGTGCTCGCCGGCGTGCTGTTCGACCTGTCGCGCTCCGCCGGGGTGCCGGGCGCGAACTGGTACGTCGACGCGGTGGTGGCCGCCGGCTGCGCGGTGGTCTGCCTGGTGGGCCGGGCGGAGGGCACCGAGGCCGCGGCGGCCCAGGAGGCGGAGGCGGGCACCTCGGACGCCGTGGGCGCCGCGTCCGCCTGACAGAACCCGAGCGGTCGCGCGTCGCGGGGCCGCGGACGGAACGAGAGAGAAAGAGACAGGAAAGAGCAGATGGCAGACATTTGCGTCATCGGCGGGACCCGCTACTTCGGCAAGCTGCTGGTGCGCCGGCTGCTGGCGGCCGGCCACCGCGTCACCCTCGTCACCCGCGGCCGGACCCCGGACCCGTTCGGGGACTCCGTCCGGCGGCTGCGCGCGGACGTCAACCGTCCCGGCGAGCTGGCCGAGGCGGTCGCCGGGGAGCGGTTCGACGCCGTGGTGCACCAGATGTGCTACACCCCCAACGCCGCCGTGGAGGCCTGCGAGGCCTTCGGGGACCGGGCCGGGAAGCTGGTGCTGACCAGCACCATCGAGGTCTACAACCGGGACACCTTCCGCGGGCCGGTCGCCGCACCGGAGTTCGGCGCGCTCGCCCGCGAGGAGGAGCTCGACCCGGCCGGCTACCCGTACGACCTCACCCTGCCCTGGCAGGACGACGACTACCTGGAGGCCAACTACGGCGAGGGCAAGCGCCAGGCCGAGGCCGCGGTGACCGACCGCGCCCGGGTGCCGGTGCTGCTGGCCCGGGTGGCCCACGTGCTGGCCGAGGAGGGCGACTTCACCGGCCGCTACCGCTTCCACGTCGACCGGATCCGGGACGGGCGGCCGATCGTGGCCCACGCCGGGCCGGGCCGGACCTCGCTGGTGCGGGCCGAGGACGCGGCCGGCTTCCTCGCCTGGGCGGCCGTGAACGAGGTGACCGGCGCGGTCAACGTGGCCTCCCCGGACACCGCCGACGTCTACGATGTCGTTGCCTCGGTGGAGGGGGCGACCGGGCTGACGGCCCAGGTCATCGAGAAGGAGGACCCGGCGGGCGACCCCGACCTGTCCCCGTTCTCCTGCCCGGCCGACTTCGCGATGTCGGCCGACCGGGCCGCCTCGCTCGGCTACCGGTTCACCCCCATCGCCGAGTGGCTGCCCGCGCTCGGCCGGGCCGCCGCCGCCGACACCGATCCCACCACCGCCAAGGAGCAGTGATGTTCGACCTCATCGTCATCGTCAGGGTCACCGAGCCGGACGGCGTCCCGGCGGTCGCCGACGCCCTGGCCCGGATGCGGCCGCTGTGCCTCGCCGAGGACGGCTGCGTCAGCTGGGAGGCGTACCACTCGCAGGACGACCCGGGCCGCTTCGTCCTGGTGGAGCGCTGGGCGACCCGGGAGGCCTGGGAGGCGCACGACGGCGGCGACGCGATCCAGAAGGTCTACATCCCGGACATCCTGCCGCGGGTCGAGCGCGAGGTGCACCCCAGCGTTCCGGTCTCCGTGAGCGCCGGCTGAGCACCGGCTGAGCGCGCTGGCCGAGCGCGCCGGCTGAGTGCACCGGCCGCGCCGGAGAACGGCCGGGGCCCACGGCCTCTACCGCGTACGGCTGTCGCGGCGCGGTCGGTGCGGCGTACGGCGGCCCGTCAGATCCGGTCGCAGGCCTGCGCCCGCAGCGCGCGGGCCAGGTCGTCCCGGCGCTCCAGCACCAGGCGGCGCAGCGCCGGCGCGGCCTGCGGGTGCCCGGCCAGCCAGCCGTCGGCCTCGGCCAGGGTCTGCTCGGACGCCTGGGCGAGCGGGAAGAAGCCGCCGACGATCCGGATCGCGATCTCGATGGTCCGGTCGGCCCAGACCCGCTCCAGCAGCTTGAAGTACGGCGCCGCGTAGAGGGCCGTCAGGTCGCGCTGGGAGGGGATCGAGAAGCCCCCGGTGTTGGCCTCGACCAGGGCGCTCGGCAGCTCGTCCGAGTCGATGACGGCCGACCAGGCGGCGGCCTTGGCCTCCGCGGTGGGCCGGGCGGCCAGGCACTGGGTGTGGTGCCGCTTGCCGCTCGCGGTGTTGTCGGCGGCCAGCTCGGCGTCGAGCTCCTCGTCGGCGGCCTGGCCGGCCGCGGCCAGCGCCAGCCACAGCGACCAGCGCAGGTCCTGGTCGACCTCCAGGCCGTCGATCCGGGCGCTGCCGGACAGCAGGCCGCGGACCAGGCCGAGGTGCTCGGCGCCGCCCGCGGTCTGGGCGAGGAAGCGGGCCCAGGCCAGCTGGTGGTCGCTGCCGGGGACGGCCTCGCGCAGCTCGCGCAGGGCGCCGTCGGCGAGCAGCCGGCCGCCCTCGCCGCGCCAGGCCGGGTCGGCGTACAGGTCGACGGCGGTCTTGGCCTGGGCGTGCAGCGACTGGAGCACGCCGATGTTGCCCTCCCGGCCGGCGAAGCGCAGCACCAGGGCGACGTAGTCGCGGGCCGGCATCAGGCCGTCCCGGGTGAGGTTCCAGACCGCGGACCAGGTCAGCGCCCGGGCCAGCTCGTCGCGGATCTCGCCGAGGCCGGCCCGCAGGTTCTCCAGCGACTCCTCGTCGAAGCGGATCTTGCAGTAGGTCAGGTCGTCGTCGTTGAGCAGCACCAGCGCCGGGCGGGGCAGGCCGGCGGCCTCGGTGACGACGGTCCGGGCGCCGGTGACGTCCAGCTCGATCCGCCCGGTGCGGACCAGGGCGCCGTCCGCGTCCCGGTCGTACAGGCCGACCGCGATCCGGTGCGGGCGCAGCACGTCGCCGTCCTGGAGCACGGCCAGCTCGGTGATCCGGCCCTCGGCGTCGGTGGTGACCTGCGGGGTGAGCGCGTTGACCCCGGAGGTCTGCAGCCAGGCGGCGGCCCAGGCCTTGAGGTCGCGGCCGCTGGTCTCCTCCAGCACCTCCAGCAGGTCGCCCAGCTCGGTGTTGCCGAAGGCGTGGCGCTTGAAGTAGCGGCGGGCGCCCTCGAAGAACGCCTCCGAACCGACGTACGCCACCAGCTGCTTGAGGACGGAGGCGCCCTTGGCGTAGGTGATCCCGTCGAAGTTGAGCTTGGCGTCCTCCAGGTCCCGGATGTCCGCGGTGATCGGGTGGGTGGTGGGGAACTGGTCCTGCCGGTAGGCCCAGGCCTTGCGCTGGTTGGCGAAGGTGACCCAGGCCGAGGAGTAGCGGGTGCGGGCGCCGATCAGGCCGTAGGAGCCCATGAAGTCGGCGAAGGACTCCTTCAGCCACAGGTCGTCCCACCAGCGCATGGTGACCAGGTCGCCGAACCACATGTGCGCCATCTCGTGCAGGATGACGTTGGCCCGGGCCTCGTACGCGGCGTCGGTGACCTTCGAGCGGAAGACGTACTCCTCGCGGAAGGTGACGCAGCCGGGGTTCTCCATCGCGCCGATGTTGTACTCGGGGACGAAGGCCTGGTCGTACTTGCCGAAGGGGTACGGGTAGTCGAACTGCTCGTGGAAGAAGTCGAGTCCGAGCTTGGTGACGCCGAGGATCTCGTCCGCGTCGAAGTACGGGGCCAGCGACTTGCGGCACATCGCGGAGAGCGGGATCTCCAGCGCGGTGCCGTCGGCCAGTTCGCGGCGGTAGTGGTCGCGGGCGACGTGGTACGGGCCGGCGACGACGGCGGTGAGGTAGGTGGAGATCGGCCTGGTCGGCGCGAACTCCCAGGTGCGGGCGCCGTCCTGCTCGGTGACGTCCTCGTGCGGGGCGTTGGAGCGCACGTCCCAGGCGGCCGGGGCGGTCACGGTGAAGGTGAACGGGGCCTTCAGGTCGGGCTGCTCGAAGTTCGCGAACACCCGGCGGGCGTCGGCCGGCTCGTAGTGGGTGTAGAGGTAGGTCTCGCCGTCCACCGGGTCGACGAAGCGGTGCAGGCCCTCGCCGGTGCGGCTGTAGGCGCAGTCCGCCTCGACGGTCAGCACGTTCTCGGCGGCCAGGCCGTCGACGTGCACCCGGGCGCCGTCGTAGGCGGTGGCCGGGTCGAGGGCGCGGCCGTTGAGGGTGACCGAGCGGACGGCGGGGGCGAGCAGGTCGAGGAAGGTGTCCGCACCGGGCTGGGAGCAGCGGAAGGTGACGGTGGTGGTGGAGCGGAAGGTGCCGGCCTCCCGGTCCGGGGCCGAGGTCACGTCCAGCCGGACCTGGTAGCCGTCCACGGCCAGGATGCTGGCCCGCTGCTGCGCCTCGTCGCGGCTGAGGTTCTTGCCCGGCACGGCGGTACTCCTTTGTCCGGCTCGCACGGTGGTGCGCCTGTGGGTGGTGCGGTCTCGGCGCGGGGTGTGCCCCGCGCACGCGGGGTCATCCTTTCACGCCCCGCGGCGTCAGTACCATTGCACAGGCCGCCGCGTTCGCACCGGAATCAGCGGTGCGGGGCGGGTGTTGGCGTTCCCGGGGCGGAACTCCTCCGTGTCCCGGACCACCTCACGAAGGGCACCCGCAGTGACGACTGCCGCTGAGCGCAAGACCGCCGACTTCTGGTTCGACCCGGCCTGTCCGTGGGCGTGGATGACCTCCCGCTGGCTGATCGAGGTCCAGCAGGTGCGTCCGGTCGACGTGCGCTGGCACGTGATGAGCCTGTCGGTGCTCAACGAGCACCGGGACCTCCCGGAGAACTACCGGGAGCTGCTGGACAACGCCTGGGGCGCGGTGCGGGTCTGCGTCGCCGCCGCCGAGCAGCACGGGCCGGAGGTGCTCGGACGGCTCTACACCGAGCTGGGCGTGCGCTTCCACAACCAGGGCCTGCCGCAGAACCGGGAGACCGTCGAGGCCGCCCTGGTGGCCGCGGGCCTGCCCGCCGAGCTGGCCGGCGCGGCCGACACGGACGCGTACGACGAGGCCCTGCGCGCCTCGCACCAGGAGGGCATCACCCTGGTCGGCGAGGACGTCGGCACCCCGGTGATCGCGGTCGAGGGCGCGGACGGCGAGCGGGTGGCCTTCTTCGGCCCGGTGGTCACCCCCGCCCCGAAGGGCGAGGCCGCGGCCCGGCTGTGGGACGGCACCCTGCTGGTGGCCTCCACCCCGGGCTTCTACGAGATCAAGCGCACCCGTACGGCCGGCCCGTCCTTCGAGTAACGGCGCCGGACACGCGGCAGGGCCCGGTACCGCTCGGTACCGGGCCCTGCCGCGTGCGCGGGGAGGTCAGCGGAGCGCGGCGGCGTCCCGGCGCTGCTTGAGCAGCCCGGCGACGGTGAGCGCCGCGACCAGCACGCCGGCCGCGTACAGCTGCTGGCGGTTGCCCTCGGTGGTGGTCATCAGGGCGAGGATGCCGGCCACGGCGGCCATCGCGATCCAGGTCAGGTACGGGTAGCCCCACATCTTCACGGTGAGCAGCTCGGGGGCCTCGCGCTCCAGCCGGCGGCGCATCCGCAGCTGGACCACGCAGATGAACAGCCAGACCACCAGGATCGCCACGCCGGTGGTGTTCATCAGCCAGGTGAACACGGTGTCCGGCCAGAACTTGGCGGCCAGCACGGCGCCGAAGCCGAACAGACAGGAGGCCAGGACGGCTCTGCGCGGCACCCCGCCGCCGACCTTGGCCAGCGCCTTGGGGCCCTGGCCGCGGCCGACCAGCGAGTACGCCATCCGGGAGGCGCCGTAGATGTTGGCGTTCATCGCGGACAGCAGCGCGACCAGCACCACCACCTGCATGATCAGTCCGGCGGCGGGCACCCCGAGGTGGCTCAGCACGGTGACGTACGGGCCGTCCGCGACGACCTTCGGGTCCTTCCAGGAGACCAGGGTGACCACCAGGGCCATCGAGCCGATGTAGAAGATCGCGATCCGCCACACCGCGGTGCGCACGGCGTTGGCGACGTTCTTCTTGGGGTCGTCGGACTCGGCGGCGGCGATGGTCACGGTCTCCAGACCGCCGTACGCGAAGACCGAGGCGAGCAGGCCGACGATCAGCCCGCTGACGCCGTTGGGCAGGAAGCCGCCCTCGCCGGTGAGGTTGTGCGCGCCGGGGGCGCCGGGGCCGATCACCCCGGCGATGCCGAGCCCGCCGAGGACCAGGAAGGCGATGATCGCGGTGATCTTGATGGCGGCGAACCAGAACTCGAACTCGCCGAAGTTCTTCACCGCGGTGAGGTTGCTGGCGCAGAAGAAGGCCATGAACAGGGCGACCCAGACCCAGGCGGAGACGCCGGGTATCCAGCCGTTGACGATCTTCCCGGCGGCGGTGGCCTCGGCGGCGACGCCGCAGCAGAGCATCACCCAGTACATCCAGCCGGCCGTGATCCCGGCCCAGGGGCCGATCTCCTTCTCGGCGTGCACCGAGAACGAGCCGGAGGCGGGGCGGGCGGCGGACATCTCACCGAGCATCCGCATGATCAGCATGACCAGGAGGCCGGAGAGCACGAACGCCAGGATGATCGCCGGGCCGGCGGCCGCGATGCCGGCGCCGGAGCCGACGAAGAGGCCGGCGCCGATCACGCCGCCGAGGGCGATCATGGACAGGTGGCGCTGCTTCAGGCCGTGGGTGAGCTGCTGGCCACCCGGCGCCGGGGCCGCGGCCGGTCGGGTGCCGTCGGGGGTCCCGGGCGCCGGAGGGGCGGAAGTGGGGGCCATAGGGGTGGTTCCAGACTGTGCGGTATGCGACATGAGCTGTCCAATATCCGGCGCCGCCGCTGTCCATGCCAAAGATGATCGGTTCGGGCCCAGTATGCGGACCATGCCGAAACCCAAAGTGATCATGTTGTGACCAGGGGTTGTCCCGAGTCGGTTCCGACAACGCCCGAGGGCGGGGGTTTGTCCGAAACCGTGCCGTTCGCCCAGTGGATCACCACGTAGGTTCACAGGTGTTCACTCACCTGGACTCTCACGGAGGAGCCCCGATGGCCACTGCCACCACCCCGATACCGCGCCGCGCCGTCCTCGCCGACCTGCTGCCCGCCGCCTCCACCCGCCTCGGCGCCCAGGCCCGCGACCTGGCCCTGGTGGCCGGCGGCGCCGCGCTGACCGGCGTGGCCGCCCAGCTGTCGGTCAACGTCCCCGGCTCGCCGGTCCCGGTCACCGGCCAGACCTTCGCCGCCCTGCTGGTCGGCACCGCGCTCGGCACCCGCCGCGGCGCCGCCTCGCTGGTGCTGTACCTGCTGGCCGGCATGGCGGGCCTGCCCTGGTTCACCGGCGGCGCCACCGGCTGGGCGTTCCCGACCTTCGGCTACGTGCTCGGCTTCGTCGTCGCCGCCGCCCTGACCGGCGCGCTGGCCCGCCGGGGCGCCGACCGCACCCCGGTCAACACCGCCGTCACCATGGTCCTCGGCAGCCTCGCCATCTACGCGGTCGGCGTCCCGTACCTCGCCCTGTCGCTGCACGTCCCGCTCGCCCGCGCCGCCGAGCTCGGCCTCTACCCGTACCTGGTCGGCGACGCCCTCAAGGCCGCCCTCGCCGCCGGCGCCCTGCCGCTGGCCTGGAAGCTGCTCGGCCGGCGCTGACCACCCCCGCCGCGCCGACCGCTCCCCGCCGGCGCCCCCGTTGTCGGGCCCGGGCGCACGCGCATGCCACACTCATGGCATGCGCGTGTACCTGGGCTCAGACCATGCCGGATACGAACTGAAGAACCACCTCGTGGAGTGGCTCAAGGGGGCCGGCCACGAGCCGGTCGACTGCGGGCCGCACATCTACGACGCCGAGGACGACTACCCGCCGTTCTGCCTGCGCGCCGCCGAGCGCACCGCCGCCGACGAGGACGCCCTGGGCATCGTCATCGGCGGCTCGGGCAACGGCGAGGCGATCGCCGCCAACAAGGTCAAGGGCGTCCGGGCCGCGCTGGCCTGGAGCGCGCAGACCGCCGAGCTCGGCCGTCAGCACAACAACGCCAACGTGATCTCCATCGGCGGCCGCATGCACACGGTCGAGGAGGCCACCGGCTTCGTCGAGGTCTTCCTCAAGACCCCCTACAGCGGCGAGGCCCGGCACACCCGCCGGATCGAGATGCTGAGCGAGTACGAGACCACCGGCGAGCTCCCGCCGATCCCGGCCCACCACCCGCAGGGCTGATCCCGCCACCCACCCTCTCCGGCGGCCGGTCGCACGCTCCCGTGCGACCGGCCGCCGCCGTCTCCGGGCCCCGGAAGCGCGTGACGCGCCCGGAACGGCCCCGCGCCGCCTGTGGGATCGGCCACAGGCCCCCGCGCGCCGGAACCCCCGCGCGCGGGGCGCACGCGCCGCCCGCACGGTTCGTACGCCCAACCCGCGCAGGCCTCCTGACGGCACGCCCGCAACCGTTCCGATCGGCCGAAACCCGGTGGACGCCCCGCGCTCCGGCGCCACCGCCCGCCCCCGTCCCGTCGACGCCGGGCGGTGCCCGTGGATAGGGTCGGACCCCATGGCTGGCAGAGCGCCGGGCACACCGCCCCAGACGACTGCGACGAGGCCCGGCGCCGCCCCGGCGTCCGAGTCCGTGACGGCCCGGTTGCGCAAGAGGCTCCGCCGGGTCCGCCGAAGGCTGCGCACGGCCGGGGTGGACTACTTCCGCGGCGGCGCCGCCGACTGGCCGGTGCTCTGCGCGCTCGCCCTGCTCGTCCCGCTGCTGATCATGCTCAACATCTGGATCCCCGGCTGGGCCCCGCCCACCTCCCTGGTCCTGCCGATCCTGGCCGGCGCCCTGCTGCTGCGCCCCGGCAGCCTGGTGGTGCTCTACGCGCTGGCCGCCCTCGGCCTCTCCTCCGAGTCCGTGATCCACACCGGCCAGCGGGTCGCCAGCAACAACCCCGAGGCGTACCTCTACGGGGTGACCCCGGGTGCGGCCCTGGTGGTCGGCGCCGCCGGCGTGGGCGGCCTGCTGCTCGCCCAGTTCCGGGCCCGGGTCGGCGTGCCCTGGTGGGGCGGCTCCACCATGCTGTTCGACCTGCGCGAGCGGCTGCGGGTGCAGAGCCGGGTGCCCGAGCTGCCGGACGGCTGGCACGCGGACATGGCGCTGCGCCCGGCCGGCGGCCAGTCCTTCTCGGGCGACTTCGTGGTCGCCGCGCGCACCGGCCCCGGCCAGCGGCTGCTGGAGGTGGTCCTCGCGGACGTCTCCGGCAAGGGCATGGACGCCGGCTCCCGCGCCCTGCTGCTCTCCGGCGCCTTCGGCGGCCTGGTCGGCTCGCTGCCCGCGCACGACTTCCTGCCCGCCGCCAACGGCTACCTGCTGCGCCAGTCCTGGGAGGAGGGCTTCGCCACCGCCGTCCACCTGGTGCTGGACCTGGACACCGGCGAGTACGAGCTGCTCTCGGCCGGGCACCTGCCGGGCATGCAGCGGCTGGCCGGGGAGGGGCGCTGGGAGGTCAAGCAGGCCGAGGGCCCGCTGCTGGGGATCTACGACGGCGCCAAGTTCGAGGGCGTGCGCGGCCGGCTGAACCGGGGCGACGTGCTGATGCTGTGCACCGACGGCATGGTCGAGGCGCCGGGCCGGGACCTCGGGGAGGGCATGGACCGGCTGATGGGGGAGGCGGACCGGCTGGTGCCCGGCGGCGGACCCGGCACGGGCGCGGGCGCCGCGGGCGCGCTGATCGAGACGGTCGCCCGGGACATCAACGACGACCGCGCCGTGCTGCTGCTCTGGCGCGACTGACGCCCGCCGACGCCCGCCGACGCCCGCCGACGCCCGCCCGGCCCCCGTCGCCGGGGCACATGCCGGAGGCAGCCGCGGCTGTCAAGCCTGGCAGCTGATCTTCAGCCAAATCGGACGCCCCGTCGACTGACCGGACCACTGGCTTCCGTTACCCGCCCCCGACGGTTTCCCGGCCGCTCAGCACGGCCCCGCCGACGATTCGTCAGGACGGCTCCGCTATCGTCCCGGTCGGCGGAAACTCGTCTCGCATCGCAGGATATCGGCGTTGGGCTGACTTTCAGACCTTTACGCAATCGGCACGGTCGACCACACTGAGTCCGGGCGGGACTGTTCAGGATTCGGGGGATAGGGGGCGTCACGTGCGGCACGACAGACAGCGGTCGACCGCGGGCTCCCTCACCGGCGGTGTGCCGGACGGTCCGCGATTCCGCCTCGGGACCGTCGGACAGGCCGGGGTCCGGCTTTCGCAGGTGCCGCCGGGCGGCGGCACCACGCTATGAAAACGAGGAAGTGAGTCCGGGTGGCACTCTCCGTCTCCGCACTGGTCCTGTTCGCGATCCTGTGCATCATCTTCATCCGCAACAAGCAGATGAAGATCCCGCACGCGATCGTCGCCGCCCTGTTCGGCTTCATGCTGCACGAGACCACGGTCGCGACCTCCATCAACTCCCTGCTGGCCAACCTCGCGCACAGCATCTCCGGCATCACCGGAGGCTGATCCGGCGCCGGGCCGTCCGCACCCCCGCCGCGGGGCTACCGGCCGGCCCGTCTGGCTTCCCGCCAGCGAGCGAACAGTCCCCGGGGGCGCGCGGCCGCCGGGGCCGGGACACGCATCGGTGCGGGTGCCACGGCACCCGCCGACGTGTGCTGCCCCGACGCCGCCGGCTCGGCCGTCAGCAGGACGAACAGCCGGGCCCAGCACAGCCGTTCACCCCGCGGCCAGTCCAGCGCGCGCAGCGCCGCCGAGGCCGCCTCCGACACCTCGCCGCCCACCCGGACCTCGGCGACGTCGTCCCCCGCCTTGCCGCCCAGGAAGAGCTTGACGCCCACCGGCCCGGTCCCGGTCAACTCCGCGCGCAGCGCGGGCGCGAGCGCCGGCAGCACCCGGTGCTCGGCCAGCCAGCCCGCCAGGTGCTCGTTGCCGAAGCCGAACACCGCGGCCGGCCCCTGCACCGCCCGCCAGCCCGGGAGTTCGGGCAGGGCCGGGCGGTCGGCGTGCACCCCGCGGCCCTCCGCGAACTCGACCAGCACCGGGGCGGTGGTGGTCGCCCACATCTTCACCGCGTTGGCGAGCTTCTCCTCCTCGGTCTTGCCGAGGCCGGCCGCGCAGTCCCACACCACCGGGGCGTCCGCCCGGCCCAGGTGCAGCACGAAGCCGAGGTCCACGTGCCCGGCGCCGTCGTCCCCGGGGTGCTCGCGGACCGCCACCGCCGTGGTGCCGGGGCCGCGGACCACCTCGCCGTCCGGGCGGAACACCTGGCCCAGCCGCGCCATCTCGCGGACCACACAGCGCTGTATGACGGCCAGCCGCTCCTGAGGACCCACCGGGACTCCTCCACCTCGGGAGCGCGCGGATGAGGTCGCGCTCGAACTCCGCTCGAACGCCGCCGAGGCTATCGGCCTGGCAGCCCACCGGGAAACCGTGCGGACCCTGCGGCCCTCCGGTCGCGGAAATGTCCGGCATGCCCCACTTTGGGCAGCGGAACCTGAAGGCCGTCCGCCCGGAGGACCCGCATGCCCCGCAGTACCGCCCCGCCCCCGCCCGTCCTCCTCGCCCCCGGTCCGCCGCCGTTCGGCCCCGCGGACTCCGGACTGGTCGCCGAGATCGAGGCCTACCTCGCCTCGCTGCCCGCCCCCGCGCGCACCCCGGTGCCGTACGTCTGCCCGTACGGCAGCACCATGCGGCCCTGGCAGGCCGGCCACCCCGAGCCCCGGGCGACCCTGCTCGACCGGGCGCTGGGCCGGCCCGCCCGGCCCGTCCCGGTCGCGGCGGCCGACCACCTCAGGCTCGCCTCCCGCTACATCGGGGCGCACGGCTGGCTCCAGGGCGCGATGTGGGACGAGGCCGGCCGGGTCTGCCTGCTCGGCGCGCAGGCCGCCGTCCTGGCGCACGGCTACGGCACCCCGGCCACCGTGCGCACCGCCCGGGTCCAGCTGATGGAGGTGCTGCACGCCACCGGCCGCCCGGCGCGCTCCCCGGACGAGTACAACGACCGCCCGACCACCCGGGAGGGCGACGTCCACCAGCTGCTGGACCGGGCCGCCGCCCGGGCCGCCCGGCTCGGGCTCTGAGGCCCCGCGGCGCCTCCGGGGAGGCCCCCGCGACGCTTCCGGGGGTTTCCGGGCGGGAAAACGTCGACGGCCCCGGTGTGCTGGGCACACCGGGGCCGGACCGGAGAGCGGGCGACGAGAATCGAACTCGCGTGACTAGTTTGGAAGACTAGGGCTCTACCATTGAGCTACGCCCGCACGACCTTCCCAGCCGTCACCGGCCGGAAGTTCGGGGGACAGCCTACCTGGTCCGGCCGCCCGCGTGCACACCGGATCGCGCACACCCCCTGCGCGCCCGCGCGGTATATCCCGCGTCGCGCCCGGGCGGATTGTGTCGGCGAGCCGCCCAGGCCCGGCGTGTACGCTTCCTCTCGGCACCACGGGGTGTGGCGCAGTTTGGTAGCGCGTCCGCTTTGGGAGCGGAAGGCCGTCGGTTCGAATCCGGTCACCCCGACAGTGCGGCAGGGTCTCGTCCGTAGGGGCGGGGCCCTGTTCTGTCTCGGCGCTCCCGGACGGCGGTACGGTGGCGCCTGGCGTCCGCCTTTGGTGGTACCGGTAGGATGGGGCGCTGGCGGTAGTCCCTGTGGCGTCAACCCAGGTCAACCGCACGAGGGCGAGGAGTCAAGCTCACCGTCCACCCCACGGGAGATGCAGCTCCAACCGCCCATCGCCCGTCTCGTCCGACCCCCCTTCCGGCTCCGTCCGGACGACGGGGACGGGCGGAGACAACCTGACCGCAAGCCCCTAGGAGACCTAACCGTGAAGAGCGCCGTCGAGACTCTGAACCCGACCCGGGTTCGACTCACCGTCGAGGTGCCCTTCGAGGAGCTCAAGCCCAGCCTCGACGCGGCGTACAAGAAGATCAACCAGCAGGTCTCGGTCCCGGGCTTCCGCAAGGGCAAGATCCCGAACCGGGTCATCGACCAGCGCTTCGGCCGTGGCGCCGTGCTGGAGGAGGCCGTCAACGACGCCCTGCCGCGCTTCTACACGCAGGCCGTCGACGAGGGCAAGATCGAGGTCCTCGGACAGCCCGACATCACCAACATCGAGGGTGTCGAGAAGATCGCCGATGGCGGCGACCTGAAGTTCACCGCCGAGGTGGACGTTCGTCCCGAGGTCACCCTGCCGGAGTTCTCCTCCATCGAGGTGACCGTCGACCCGATCGCCGTCTCCGACGAGGACATCGAGAAGTCGCTGGAGCAGCTGCGCGAGCGCTTCTCCTCGGTCAAGGACGTCGAGCGCGCCGCCGCCGCCGGTGACATCGTGGTCGTCGACCTGGTGGCCAAGGTCGACGGCGAGGTGCCGGAGGACGGCACCGCCAACGGCGTCAGCTACGAGATCGGCTCGGGCCGTCTGATCGACGGCATCGACGAGGCCGTCATCGGCCTGTCGGCCGGCGAGGAGAAGACCTTCGAGACCGAGCTCAAGGGTGGCACCCAGGCGGGCAAGACCTCCGAGGTCTCCGTCACCGTCACCGCCGTCCAGGAGAAGGAGCTGCCCGAGCTGGACGACGAGTTCGCCCAGCTGGCCAGCGAGTTCGACACCCTGGAGGACCTGCGCGCCGACTCCCGCAAGCGCCTGGAGCGCATGAAGGAGTACGACCAGGCCACCCAGGCCCAGGAGAAGGTCCTGGACGCGCTGCTCGCGCTGGTTGAGATCGAGTACCCCGAGAAGCTTCTCAAGGACGAGGTCGAGACCCGCAAGCACAACGTGGAGCACCACCAGCTCCAGCCGATGGGCCTCACCATCGACGCGTACCTGGAGACCCAGGGCAAGACCCGCGAGGAGTGGGACGCGGAGATCGAGGAGCAGGCGAAGAAGGGCATCAAGACCCAGTTCGTCCTGGACCAGATCGTCGCCAACGAGGAGCTGGGTGTTAACCAGGAGGAGCTCACCGAGCACCTCATCCGCCGCGCCGCCGGCTCGGGCCTGACCCCGGACCAGTTCGCGCAGCAGGTCGTCCAGGGCGGCCAGGTTCCGCTGCTGGTCGGCGAGGTCGCCCGCGGCAAGGCGCTGGCCACCGTGGTCGAGGCCGCCAAGGTCGTCGACACCGAGGGCAACGAGGTCAACTTCGACGACGAGGACGAGACGGCCGAGACCGTCGAGGCCGCCGCCGAGGAGACCGCCGCCGAGGAGAAGACCGAGGCCTGAGCGCCCCGGTAGCCCCTTCCGGCCGCAGCGGGCCCGGACGCCGTACGGTGTCCGGGCCCGCTGTCGTCCGGCCCGGCGGCCGCCGCGACCCTGCGCTCACAGCGAACAGTTCTGCGTGAGGGATTCTGCGGCCGGGCCTGCGCGTTAGGGTCCTTGGACAGCAACAATCACGACGTGATACCCGGAAGCTGTGCGACACCGCGACGGCCGTGGAGCGACCGTCCAAATCGACTGAGCAGGTGGCTAAGTGACGTTCCCGCAGATGCAGATGCCTGGCCCGATGGCACCGCACGCCGCCGCTGGTGACGTGCTCGGCGGCCTTGGCGACCAGGTCTACAACCGGTTGCTCAACGAGCGGATCATCTTCCTCGGCCAGGCGGTGGACGACGACATCGCCAACAAGATCACCGCGCAGCTGCTGCTGCTGGCCGCGGACCCGGAGAAGGACATCTTCCTCTACATCAACTCCCCGGGCGGCTCGATCTCGGCCGGCATGGCGATCTACGACACCATGCAGTACATCAAGAACGACGTCGTCACCATCGCGATGGGCATGGCGGCCTCGATGGGCCAGTTCCTGCTCACCGCGGGCGCCCCGGGCAAGCGCTTCTCGCTGCCGAACTCCACGATCCTGATGCACCAGCCCTCCGCGGGCCTCGGCGGCTCCGCCACCGACATCCGGATCCAGGCCGAGCAGCTGCTCCGCACCAAGAAGCGGATGTCCGAGCTGATCGCGCACCACAGCGGCCAGTCCTTCGAGCAGATCACCGCCGACTCCGACCGCGACCGCTGGTTCACCCCGGAGGAGGCCCTGGAGTACGGCCTCATCGACGCGATCATGCACAGCGCCGCGGACGTCCCCGGCGGCGGCGGCACGGGCGCTGCCTGAGCCTCGGCCCGGCCCGCGACACCACAGCCCCAACGCCTCGGAGGACAAGGACCCCCATGAACATCCCCAGCCTGTCGGCCGCCCAGGCCCGCGTCGAGGACATGCGCGCCGAGGGCCGCTACATCGTCCCGCGCTTCGTCGAGCGCACCACGCAGGGCATCCGCGAGTACGACCCGTACGCCAAGCTGTTCGAGGAGCGCATCATCTTCCTCGGCTCGCAGGTCGACGACGTCTCGGCGAACGACATCATGGCGCAGCTGCTGTGCCTGGAGTCGATGGACCCGGACCGCGAGATCCAGATGTACATCAACTCGCCCGGCGGCTCGTTCACGGCCCTGACGGCCATCTACGACACCATGCAGTACGTGAAGCCGGACATCACCACGGTCTGCATGGGCCAGGCGGCCTCCGCCGCGGCCGTGCTGCTCGCGGCCGGCACCCCCGGCAAGCGGATGGCGCTGCCGAACGCCCGGATCCTGATCCACCAGCCGTACACCGAGACCGGCCGCGGCCAGGTGTCCGACCTGGAGATCCAGGCCAAGGAGATCTTCCGGATGCGCGAGCAGCTGGAGGAGATGCTGTCCAAGCACTCCAACCGGACGGCGGAGCAGGTGCGCGAGGACATCGAGCGCGACAAGATCCTGACCGCCGAGGAGGCCGCCGAGTACGGCCTGATCGACCAGATCATCTCCACCCGCAAGACCTCGCTGACCTCCTGAGGTCGGCTCCCTCCGGCCCGCGAGCGGGTCGGCGGGGCCCGTCGGGGCGGGGTGCGCACACGGGTGCGCACCCCGCCCCGGCCCATCGGCGGGCCCGTGCGACGGCATCTGTTCGGTATCAATTCGCCCAGGGCGTAGGGCAGACCTGGCGAAGAGGACGGAATCACGGGCCCGGCAGAGTACCGTCGGATAGCGAGACCGAGCGCCGTCGGCGTTGACGGTCCACAGCACCAGGCCCCGGAACCCCTGCGGGGCCCCTGGCGAAGGGGAAGCACCTCGTGGCACGCATCGGAGACGGTGGCGACCTGCTCAAGTGCTCGTTCTGCGGCAAGTCGCAGAAGCAGGTGAAGAAGCTGATCGCCGGCCCAGGCGTGTACATCTGCGACGAGTGCATCGACCTGTGCAACGAGATCATCGAGGAGGAACTCGCCGAGACCTCCGAGGTGCGCTTCGAGGAGCTCCCGAAGCCGCGCGAGATCTACGAGTTCCTGGACCAGTACGTGGTCGGCCAGGACCTCGCCAAGAAGGCGCTGTCGGTCGCCGTCTACAACCACTACAAGCGGGTCCAGGCGGGTGAGGCGGGCCGCAGCGGGGGCAACGGCCGCGAGGACGCCATCGAGCTGGCCAAGTCCAACATCCTGCTGCTGGGCCCCACCGGCTCCGGCAAGACGCTGCTGGCGCAGACCCTGGCCCGGATGCTGAACGTGCCGTTCGCGATCGCGGACGCCACCGCGCTGACCGAGGCCGGCTACGTCGGCGAGGACGTCGAGAACATCCTGCTCAAGCTGATCCAGGCGGCCGACTACGACGTCAAGAAGGCCGAGACCGGGATCATCTACATCGACGAGATCGACAAGGTCGCGCGCAAGAGCGAGAACCCGTCGATCACCCGGGACGTCTCCGGCGAGGGCGTGCAGCAGGCCCTGCTGAAGATCCTGGAGGGCACCACCGCGTCGGTGCCGCCGCAGGGGGGCCGCAAGCACCCCCACCAGGAGTTCATCCAGATCGACACCACGAACGTGCTGTTCATCGTCGGCGGCGCGTTCGCCGGCCTGGAGCGGATCATCGAGGGCCGCGCGGGTGCCAAGGGCATCGGCTTCGGCGCCAACATCCGCTCCAAGCGGGAGTCGGACGCCAGCGACCACTTCCGCCAGGTGATGCCCGAGGACCTGGTGAAGTTCGGCATGATCCCCGAGTTCATCGGCCGTCTGCCGGTGATCACCAGCGTGCACAACCTGGACCGCGAGGCGCTGCTCCAGATCCTCACCGAGCCGCGCAACGCGCTGGTCAAGCAGTACCGCAAGCTGTTCGAACTGGACGGCGTGGAGCTGGAGTTCTCCCGGGACGCGCTGGAGGCGATCGCCGACCAGGCGATCCTGCGCGGCACCGGCGCGCGCGGGCTGCGGGCCATCATGGAGGAGGTGCTGATGTCCGTGATGTACGAGGTCCCCTCGCGCCAGGACGTCGCCCGCGTGGTGGTCACCGGGGACGTCGTCTCCAAGCACGCCATCCCCACCCTGGTGCCGCGCGACATGATCAAGCGCGAGCGCCGGGAGAAGAGCGCCTGACCCGAGGCCGACGCCACGAGGAGGGTGTGGTGCGGAGGATGAGGTGGCCCTCGTCGGACTCGCGGAGTTCGACGG
>NZ_JBSFJC010000136.1:0-21165 GCF_053597855.1 Kitasatospora sp. NPDC001225 | reverse complement strand
GCCCGCCGCACCGACAACGGCGACGCCACCAGCCTGCGGGCCACCGTCGCGATCACCGGGCAGGTCGCCCCGGCACTCGAACAGGTCGTCACCCGGCTGTCCTTGGAGCCCGGCGTACGCGACCTGCACTGGCACCTGGAGGACGAGCCGGAGGACCCCGGCAACCCGGCGCTCGCCTGACGGGGCGGCGCGGACGTACCGTCACCACCCGGACCGCGTCACCGGACCGCGTCACCCGGACCCCCGCCCGAACCGACTGGAGGCAGGATGCAGACCCCCGATCCCGAGCACGGGCCGCTGGTGCCGATGCTGCTGGTGCTGACCGTGGTCACCGGAGTGGTGGACGCGGTCAGCTACCTCGAACTCGGCCACGTCTTCGTCGCCAACATGACCGGCAACGTGGTGTTCCTCGGCTTCGCCCTGGCCGGCGCGGCCAACCTCTCCGCCACCGCCTCGCTGGCCGCCCTCGCCGCCTTCCTGCTCGGCGCCCTGGCCGGCGGCCACCTCGCCCGCCGCCTGCCCGGCCACCGCGGGCACCTGCTGACCGCCGCCGTCGCCGTCCAGTCGGCGCTGGTCGCGGCGGCCACCGTGCTGGCGGCCGTGGCCGGCCACACCTCCGAGCCGGCCCGCTACACCCTGATCGGGCTGCTCGGCTTCGCCATGGGCGGCCAGAACGCGGTGGTCCGCGCCCTGAAGGTCCCCGACCTCACCACCACCGTGCTGACCATGACCATCACCGCCCTCGCCGCCGACCGCACCGGCCCCCGCCGGCTGGCCTCCGCCGTCTGGATGTTCGCCGGCGCCCTCCTCGGCGCCCTTCTGGTCCTCCACGCCGACATCCCGCTGGCCCTGGCCCTGGCCCTCGCGCTGCTCCTCGCCGTCGCGGCCCTCACCCACCGCGCCGCCAGGGCCGTCCCCGCTCCCGCCTGGACCCACCCGCGCTGACCGGGCGTCCGGTGACCCGCCGCCCGCCCGCGACCGGCGCCCGGCACGGACGGTGTCGAACCCCCGTGTTCCTCGGGGGGTTTCGGGCTGCCGGCCGGCGGCCCTCGGCCCGGACGGCGTTCCGGGCGGCCTCGACCTCCGGCGACCGGCCGGGGGTGACCGGCTCAGTCCTCGCTGCGGTGCCCGGCGCGGCCGCTCCAGAGGGGTTCGAGGCGCTCCCACTCGGTGCTCCAGGCGGCCTCCGCCCGGCGGTCGAGCGCCTGGAGGCGCAGGCGGAGGGCGAGGGCGAGCAGGGCCAGCAGGACGAGGAGGCCGCCGGTACCGGTGCAGGCGGCGGAGACGGCGAGGGCCACCCGGTCGGCCGGGGCGACGGAGACGGTGCCGGCCGCGTCGACCCAGACGGGGATCCGGCTGCCGGTGACGGCGGAGTGCGGGGCCTGGACGGTGCCGTGGCGCGGGCTGCCGTCGGGGGCGGTCCAGTCCGCGTCGACGTCCACCTGGTTGCTGTAGCCGCCGGCGAAGCGGCTGCCGGTGGCGGTGGTGCGGTCCGGGACGCCGCTGACCACGGCGTCGACCTGTTCCAGCCGCCCGCGGTCGGCGTCGGCCCGGTGCGCGGTGGCGCGGTAGAGGAGCAGCGAGCCGCCCGCGCACAGGGCGAGGGCGAGCACCGCGCCGAGCACGGCGGACAGCCAGGCGCGGGCGCGGGAGCGGTCGAGGGGGCGGGCGAGCGGCTCGTGCCGGGCACCGAGTGCCCGCCGCAGCCGCCGGCCGGTGCGCCGCGGGAGCGACGCGGGCAGGGCCGGACGGGGAGTGCTGGACACGGTGAGGGCTCCTCAGGGGCGCGGGGACGCTGGGCGGTTACGCCCCAATGTCCACCCGGCGGCCCCCCGCGCACAAGAGTCGTGCGCGTTCGGAGGACCGCCGGTACCTGCCGGTCAGGGCCGGTCGGCCCAGTGGCCGGGACGTTCGGCCCTCGGCATCCGCACCCGGTCCGGGCAGGCTGGGGTGTGGCGGCGTCCTCCCGGTGCTTGGGCGCGGCCGTGGCCCGGTCGGCCGTGGGGGCGCCGGGCCGAGGTACGGGGCAGGGGGTGGTCGTGGGGCCACCCCCTGCCTGTGCCGTGTCCGGCTCCGGCCCGTTCTCCGCCCGTTCCTCGCCGATGGACTGACGATGTCCCAGGTCGGGGCCGTATTCTGCCCAGATATACACTCGGGGTATACGCCGGGTGTATGTTTCCCCCATGAGTGTTCCTTTGACCCTTCTGGGGCTGCTGGAGCGAGAGCCGAGCCACGGCTACGACCTCAAGCGCGACTACGACGCCCTCTTCGGCCGCGGCAAGCCCCTTCCGTACGGCCAGGTCTACTCGACCCTCGGCCGACTGGCCCGCGACGGCAAGGTGGTGGCCGGCGAGGCGGAGCCCGGCGACGGGCCCGAGCGCAAGCGGTACGTCATCACCGAGACCGGGGCGACCGAGTTCGAGACCTGGCTCCAGGAGCCGGTCGCGCCCGAGCCCAACCTCCAGTCCGTGCTGTTCACCAAGGTGGTGCTGGCCCTGATGCTGGGCCGGGACGCCGAGCACTACCTGGACACCCAGCGCGCCGCCCACCTGCGCCGGATGCGCGAGCTCACCGAACTGCGCCGCACCGGAGCCCTGGTGGACGCCCTGCTCGCCGACCACGGCCTGTTCCACCTGGAGGCCGACCTGCGCTGGATCGACCTCACCGCCGCCCGCCTGGACGCGCTCGCCGCGGAGGTGAACGCGTGACCGCCGTGATCGAGGCCCGGGACATCGCCCTCGCCTTCGGGGAGACCCCCGCCCTGCGCGGGGCCAGCCTGTCCGTCCAGGCCGGCGAGGTGCTCGCCATCATGGGCCCCAGCGGCTCCGGCAAGTCGACGCTGCTGCACTGCCTGGCCGGCATCCTGGTGCCCGACGCGGGGGAGGTGCTGTTCGACGGGCAGCGCCTGGACACCATGCCGGAGGCCCGGCGCAGCGCCCTGCGCCGGGACAGGTTCGGCTTCGTCTTCCAGTTCGGCCAGCTGGTGCCGGAGTTGACGGCCGAGGAGAACGTCGCGCTGCCGCTGCTGCTGAACGGTGTGCGCCGCTCCGCCGCGCTGGCCCAGGCCCGTCCCTGGTTCGCCCGGCTCGGCCTGGACGGCATGGAGCAGCGCCGCTCCGGCGAGCTGTCGGGCGGTCAGGCGCAGCGGGTCGCGCTGGCCCGCGGCCTGGTGGCCCGGCCGCGGGTGCTGTTCGCCGACGAGCCGACCGGCGCGCTGGACTCGCTGACCGGCGAGCAGGTGATGGAGCTGATGGTCGCCTCCGCCAAGGAGCAGGGCACCACCGTCATCCTGGTCACCCACGAGGCCCGGGTCGCCGCGTACGCGGACCGCGAGGCGGTCGTCCGCGACGGCCGGGCCCGGACGCTCTCGGCCGGCGCCGGAACGGTGGCCCCGTGATCGCCTTCTCGCTCCGGCTGGCCGTCAGCGGCGGCCGGGAGGCGGTGGCCCGGCTGCTGATGATCGCGGCGGCGGTCGCGGTCGGCGTGGGGCTGCTGCTCTCGACCTTCGCCGGCGTGAGCGCGATCGACCGGGCCAACGAGCGGCAGCTCTGGATGAACACGGGCGTCAAGGGCGCGACCGCGGCCACCTCGGCGGACCCGCTCTGGTGGGGCGCCCGGATGGACTACTACCGGGGGAGGACCGTCTTCCGGGCCGATGTCGCCCCGACCGGTCCCACCTCGCCGCTGCCGCCCGGCCTGAGCCGGCTGCCCGCGCCCGGCGAGTACTACGCCTCGCCCGCGCTGGAGAAGCTGCTGCGCGACACCCCGGCCGTCGAACTGGGCGACCGCTTCCCCGGACGGCAGGTCGGCACCCTCGGCGAGGACGGGCTGCCCTCCCCGGACACCCTGGCGCTGGTCGTCGGCCGCACCGCGGACGAGGTCAAGGCCCTGCCGAGGGCCACCACCGTCACCAGCCTCGCCACCGTCCTGCCCCACGACTGCGAGTACGACTGCTACGGCGCGGGCGTGCACGGCGACGCGATGGTCCTGGTGCTCACCGTGGTCGCCGCCGCGCTGATCTTCCCGGTACTGGTCTTCATCGGCACCGCGACCCGGCTCTCCGCCGCCACCCGGGAGCAGCGCTACGCCGCGATCCGCCTGGTGGGGGCGACGCCCGGCCAGGTGTCGGTGATCTCGGCGGTGGAGTCCACCCTGGCCGCGGTGATCGGCACGGCCCTCGGCTTCGGCCTGTTCGCCGCGCTGAAACCGGTGGTGGCCGACGTGCCGTTCACCGGCGACCGCTTCTTCGCCTCCGACCTGAGCCTGACCCTGCCGCAGGCGGCCGGGGTGGTGCTGGGCGTGCCGGTGGCGGCGGCGCTCGCCGCCCGGCTCGCGCTGCGCCGGGTCACCGTCTCGCCGCTCGGGGTCTCCCGCAGGGTCACCCCGAAGCCGCCGAGCGCCTGGCGGCTGGCACCGCTGGTGGCCGGCCTCGCCGAACTCGGCTACTTCGTGGGCAACCGCCCGGAGACCACCGACGGGCAGTCCACGGCCTACCTGACCGGTTTCGTGCTGGTGATGCTCGGGCTGGTGGTCTCGGGGCCGTGGCTGACCATGGCCGCGGCCCGGGCGGTGGCCCGGCGCACCCGCCGTCCGGCCGCCCTGATCGCGATGCGCCGCCTGGCGGACGACCCGGGGGCGGGCTTCCGTTCGGTCGCCGGCGTGGTGCTGGCGCTGTTCGTGACCACCGCGACCCTGGCCATCATGAGCACCATCAACGCGAACCAGGGCATGCTCAACGGCGCCCCCGAGGTGCGCAAGGCGATCGTGGACGCCCCCTTCGGCAACCGGAACGACGCGGCCCTGCTGCCGTCGGTGCCCGATCGCGTGCTGGCCCGGGCGCGGGCCGTCCCCGGGTTCCAGGGGATCGCCCTGGTGCACGAGGACCCGGCCGGTACGGGCCAGCGGAGCGGGCGGGGCATCGTGCCCGGCCTGGTGAGCTGCGCGGACCTCGCGCAGATCCCCGTGGTCGGCCACTGCGCTCCCGGCGCCGCCGTCGCGGCCGTCGACCCCTACCAGCTGGTCGGCCTGGTGGACGCCTCCGACCGCGAGTGGCCGGCCGCACCGGTCTCCGCGGCCGAGGCGGCCGGGCTCCCGGTGCGGATGCTCTACGCGACCACCGACGGCTCCAAGGCGGCCAAGGAACAGCTGCGAACCCTGTTCATGAAGGAGTTCCCGCACTACGAGGCGAGGCTGGCCGAGGACTGGTCCTCCGCCGGGCAGAAGAAGCTCCAGGGCTGGCGGCAGCTGGCGAACGTGGTGCTGCTGACCACCCTGCCGATCGCCGGGTGCAGCCTCGCGGTGAGCGTGGTGGCCGGACTGTCCGACCGCCGGCGGCCGTTCGCGATGCTGCGGCTGACCGGCGCACCGCTCCGGCTGCTGCGCAGGGTGGTCGGACTGGAGAGCGCGCTGCCGCTGCTGGTGGTCTCGGCGCTCGCGATCGGGACGGGCTTCGCCGCGGCGGCGATGTTCCTCAAGGCGCAGAAGGACTACGACCTGGTGTCCCCGGGCCCGGCGTACTACGGGCTGACCGGTTTCGGGCTGGCCGCCTCGCTCGGGATCATCGCCTCGACGCTGCCACTGCTGAAGCGGATCACCGGACCGGAGGCGGCCCGCAACGGCTGAGCGCCGTCAGGCGGTCGGCTGCCCCGTCACCCGCATCAGCGGGCGACGGGGTAGCCGTGCGTTTCGGCCAGCAGCCGCGGGGACAGCCGCGGCAGCCAGCTGCCGAGCACCAGCGCGGACGGGTAGAACATCGGCTCGGGCAGCGCGTCCACCGGGACGCGCTCCCAGCCGCCGCACGCGTGCGGCTCGGTGACCACGGCCTCGGCCAGGCTCGGCGGCGCCAGCACGGCGGCCGTCAGCCGGGGCCGGCCGAGCTCGTGGTCGAGGTGGACGGCGAGCACCCGCATCTCCTCGGCGGGCAGCACGATGCCGGTCTCCTCGGCGAGTTCGCGGGCCGCGGTCCGCTCGAAGGACTCGCCGGGGTCGACTTTGCCGCCGGGCAGGCTCCAGGTCGGCGGCTCGCCGGCCGTGGTCCGGCGGCCGATCAGCACCCGGCCGTCCCCGGTGGGCACGATCACCCCGGCGCCGAGCAGCGGTGCGGTCGGCGGGACCGGCGGGACCGGCGGGACCGGCGGGACCGGCGCGGCGGGCGCGGCGGGTCCGGTGGGCGCGGTCGGTCTGGTCGGTCCGGTCGGTGCGGTGCTCAACTCGCCATCCCCTTCGGCTGGTTACCAGTTGGAGCGGTCGTAGTCCTTGAGGAAGCAGCCGTACAGGTCCTCGCCCGCCTCGCCGCGCACGATCGGGTCGTACACCCGGGCCGCGCCGTCGACCAGGTCGAGCGGGGCGTGGAAGCCCTCGTCGGCGAGGCGCATCTTGTCCGGGTGCGGCCGCTCGTCGGTGATCCAGCCGGTGTCGACGGCGGTCATCAGGATGCCGTCGGACTCGAACATCTCCTGCGCGCTGGTGCGGGTGAGCATGTTGAGCGCGGCCTTGGCCATGTTGGTGTGCGGGTGGCCGGCGCCCTTGTAGCCGCGCGAGAAGACGCCCTCCATCGCGGAGACGTTGACCACGTACTTGCGGCGGGACGCGGAGGCGGCCATCGCCGGGCGCAGCCGGCTGATCAGGATGAACGGCGCGGTGGAGTTGCAGAGCTGGACCTCCAGCAGCTCCATCGGGCCGACCTCGCTGACGGTCTGCACCCAGCTGTTGGTGTCCGCGAGGTCGGGCACCAGGCCGCCGGCGTCGATCGCGGTGCCGGCCGCGATCCGGTCGGGCGTCGCGGAGCCGGTGACCAGGGCCAGCGAGGTGACGTCCTCGGCGGTGATCCGCTGCGTGTCGCCGCCCGCCTGGTGGGGGAGGGCGGGCAGGTCGACGCTGCCGCTGCCGAAGCGGCCGATGGTGGTGGCCTGGGGCAGCTCGCCGGCCGGCAGCGGGGCGGACTCGGCGTTGACCAGCTCGCGGTAGGACTCCGGCGGGCGGCGCACGGTCTGCGCGGCGTTGTTGATCAGGATGTCCAGCGGGCCGTCGGCGGCGACCTCGTCGGCCAGGGCCATCACCTGGGCCGGGTCGCGCAGGTCGATGCCGATGATCTTGAGGCGGTGGATCCACTCGGCGCTGTCCGGCATCGCCGTGAAGCGGCGGATCGCGTCGTTGGGGAAGCGGGTGGTGATGGTGGTGTGGGCGCCGTCGCGCAGCAGCATCAGCGCGATGTACATCCCGATCTTGGCCCGGCCGCCGGTGAGCAGCGCGCGCTTGCCGGTGAGGTCGGCGCGGGCGTCCCGGCGGGAGCGGTTCTTGACCGCGCAGTCCTGGCAGAGGTTGTGGTAGAAGGCGTCGACCTCGATGTACCGCTGCTTGCAGGTGTAGCAGGAGCGCGGGCGCTCCAGGATGCCCGCGATCTCGGTGGTGGTGACGGTGGTCAGGCCGAAGGCGCCGGCCGTCTCGTCGTCGATCCGGGTGGGCGCGCCGGTGGCGGTACGGGCGGTGACCTCGCGGTCGTTGGCGGTCTTGCGGGCCCGGGTCTCCTGGCGGCGGCGCTGCTTGAGGGTGCGGAATATGCCGCCGACGGCCTTGCGGACGGTGATCGCGTCCGGGTGGTCCACGTGCAGCTCGTCGAGCTCGGCCAGCACCTCCAGGCAGAGCCGCAGCCGCTCGGGGTCGAGGCCGGGACCGAAGTCGGTCTCCTCCTCGGCGCCCTCGACCGGGTCCTGGCCGAGGTCCGTCCGCCCGGTGCCCGTCTGCTCGATGCCCGCCTGTCGGAGGTCCGTCTGGTCGATGTCCGTCTGACCGATGCTCACGCCTGCTGCCGCTTTCCCGATTCGCCACGCCCACACGCGTGAAGCCAAGCCCCTTACCGCGTGAATGCTACGGGAGCGGTCCGGACCGGGGCGAAAACCCGACGTCGGAGGGGGTCTTTGGATGATCCTCCATGTCTACGCGCGGAGTATTGATCACGGTTTGTACGCAGCCCCAGCAATGCCCGTCGAACTGGCTTTTGCCCCCACCCTCACGGAGAATCGAACGCTGGGTGCCGGGCGCCCGAGTGCGCTCCGGCGGCATCGCCGCAACCGCACCCGAGGTGTATCCCCCCAGCCAGAGAGCCCTCCTTCATGCGCTTCCTGAACGACCTCAAGCCCTCGTACGACCTGACGTACGACGACGTCTTCATGGTCCCCAGCCGTTCCGCCGTGGGCTCCCGGCAGGGCGTCGACCTCTCCTCGAACGACGGCACCGGCACCACCATCCCGCTGGTCGTGGCCAACATGACCGCCATCGCCGGCCGCCGGATGGCCGAGACCGTCGCCCGCCGCGGCGGCCTGGTCGCCATCCCGCAGGACATCCCCACCGAGGTCATCGCCGAGGTCGTCTCCTGGGTCAAGCAGCGCCACCTGGTGTTCGACACCCCGATCACGCTCGCCCCCGGCGCCACCGTGGCCGAGGCGCTCTCGCTGCTGCCCAAGCGCGCGCACGGCGCCCTCGTGGTGGTCGAGGACGGCAAGCCCGTCGGCGTGGTCACCGAGTCCGACTGCCAGGGCGTGGACCGCTTCACCAGCCTGGCCGACATCATGTCCCGCGAACTGCTGCTGCTGGACGAGGGCATCGACCCGCGGACCGCCTTCGAGAAGCTCACCGAGGCCCACCGCAAGCTCGCCCCCGTCGTGGACGGCGAGGGCCGACTGGTCGGCATCCTCACCCGCAAGGGCGCGCTGCGCGCCACCCTGTACACCCCGGCCGTGGACGAGGCCGGCAAGCTGCGGATCGCCGCCACCGTCGGCATCAACGGCGACGTCGCGGGCAAGGCCGCGGCGCTGATCGAGGCCGGTGCCGACGTGCTGGTGGTCGACACCGCGCACGGCCACCAGGAGTCCATGATCAGCGCGCTGCGCGCGGTGCGCGGCCTGGACCCGCGGGTCCCGATCGTGGCCGGCAACGTGGTCTCCGCCGCCGGTGTCCGCGACCTCGTCGAGGCGGGCGCCGACATCCTCAAGGTCGGCGTCGGCCCCGGCGCCATGTGCACCACCCGGATGATGACCGGCGTCGGCCGGCCGCAGTTCTCCGCCGTCCTGGAGTGCGCCGCCGAGGCCCGCCGGCTCGGCAAGCACGTCTGGGCCGACGGCGGCGTCCGCCACCCGCGCGACGTCGCGATGGCGCTGGCCGCCGGCGCCTCCAACGTGATGATCGGCTCCTGGTTCGCCGGGACCTACGAGTCCCCGGGCGACCTCCAGACCGCCGCCGACGGCCGCCAGTACAAGGAGAGCTTCGGCATGGCCTCGGCCCGCGCCGTCAGCAACCGCACCGCCCAGGACTCCTCGTACGACCGGGCCCGCAAGGCGCTGTTCGAGGAGGGCATCTCGCACTCCCGGATGTTCCTCGACCCGACCCGCCCCGGCGTCGAGGACCTGATCGACTCGATCATCGCGGGCGTCCGCAGCTCCTGCACCTACGCGGGCGCCGGCAGCCTGGAGGAGTTCCAGGAGAAGGCGATCGTGGGCATCCAGAGCGCGGCCGGCTACGCCGAGGGCAAGCCGCTGCACTCCAGCTGGGCCTGACCGGCTCCGGCGCCCGCTGCGCCTGTTGTGCCTGCCGGGCCCGCCGCGTCGGGGCCCGCACCGTCGGCCGTCCGGTTCCTCGCCTCGGGGAGCCGGGCGGCCGCGGCCGTCGCGGGGGGCGTCGCGGGGGCCGCCGCGGGGGCCGTTACGGGGGTGCGGTGCCCGGGGGCCTGGCCGCTGATCCGGCCGCCGGCCGCTCCGGTGTCGCGCCCGTCCTCCGGTCCGCCGCCGTGCCTCCCGCCCGGCCTCCCGCCGTGCCTCCCGCTCGGCCCGAGCGGGAGCAGCAGGACGCGGCCGAGCAGCCCGACCGATCCGTCCAGCGCCGTGGCGAGGGCCCGGGCGGCGCCCGGCAGGTGCCGCAGCTCCCAGAGCGCCTCGACGGTGCCCCAGGCGCCCTCGCGGGCGGCCCCGACCGACCAGGCGCCGAGCAGGTGGGTGAGCGGCTCGGCGCGCTCCAGCAGGTCGGGTCCGGGCATCAGCTGCTCCCGGACGGCCGTCTCCACCTCGGCCAGCACCCGGTCGATCCGGTGGTAGTCCGGCTCGACGTCGGACGGCTCGCAGCCCCGGCGGCGGCAGGTGTCCACGACGGCCAGCGGCAGGTCGTGCTGGATGTGGGCGGCCATCCCGGCCAGCGCGAACTGCAGCGGGTGCACCCCCGGGTGGGCGCGCAGCGCGAACAGCGGCCGCCAGCAGGCGGGCGGCTCCTGCCCGGCCGCGTCGGCGGCCACGGCCCGCAGGTACCGCCCGGCGAACACCACGTCCAGCTCGGCCACCGCCGACGGGTCGGCGAAGCGCCCGCCGTCCAGCCGGTCGCGGACCGCCTCCGTCACGGTGAGGTAGAGCCGGTTGAACACCCCCACCCCGTCGGCCGGGGGCAGCCCCGCCCCGATCTCCCGCAGCCGGCCGACCACCTGCTCGACCGTCCGCGCCTCCACGACCACTGCCGTCGTACGATCCACCGCCGTGTCGGGCATGCGCCACCCTCCGATGCCGATCGTGCACTGATCGCATCATCGTGGCAGTGCCGGCCCGTGCCCGGGCGGATGCGGCACGCCTCCGTCAGGCCGGTGTCGCACGGTCAGGCCGGTGTCGCACGACCGGGCCGATCCCGTCATGACATGGCGTCGACTTGGCCAAAGCCTTGCCGGTACTTTTCCGATCCCCCACCTCCTGTCATGATCCGTGACCGTGATTAACCGTCGTACCCTGATCGCCGCGTTCGCCGCGGCCCCGGCCCTCAGCACCCTCGGCGCCGCCGTGGGCAGCACCCCCGCGAGCGCCGCCGCCGACCTGTACCCCTCCAACACGGCCCTCTACGCCAACCCGACCGTGGTCGAGGGCGTGGACTACGGCCGCCGCTACCGCCGGCACCTGGTCGACGACCAGAGCCCGCAGGGCCGTACGCCGTTCGTCCGGACCACCGTCATCGCCCCGCACGGCGGCGGCATCGAGGGCGGCACCTCCGAACTGTGCCTGGCCATCGCCGGCTACCACCCGGCCGACCTCGCCCCGGCCCCGGCCGCCGGGCCGACGCACGACTTCTGGATGTTCGAGGGCCTGCGCTCCTCCAACAACAGCGAGCTGCACGTCACCTCGACCCACTGCGACGACGGAGTGGCCCGCGCGATGTGCGCCGGCAGCCGCAACGTGCTGTCGCTGCACGGCTGCACCGCCGCCCAGGCCGGACTGGAGGTCGGCGCCCAGGCCGTGCTGGTCGGCGGCCTGAACCCCACCTTCCGCCAGTACCTGATGGAGGAGTTCGCGGCCGCGGGCATCCGGGCCGTGACCGCCTCCGGCGAGGAGGAGATCGCGGGCATCTCCCCGGAGAACATCTGCAACCGCAGCCTGCTCGGCATGGGCGCCCAGCTGGAGATGACCACCGAGCTGCGGGCCGCGATGTTCGCCCCGGGCAAGAACACCCGCACCGAGCGGGCGGCCAACACCCTGCCGCTGTTCTGGGCCTACGCGACCGCGGTCCGGACCGCGATCCAGCGGCTGGAGGCGACCCAGCCCATCCTCTGACGGACCGGGGCCGCCGGCCGCGCGCGCCGCGGCCGGCGTCAGCCCAGCCCGTACTCCAGGACGTAGGTGTGGGTGCCGGACCCGTCGACGGTCAGGTGGAACTCGCCGGTGATCCCGGCCAGCTCGCCCGTGCCCGTGCCCGGCACCACCCGTATCGTCGTGCCGGTGGTGTCCCAGGCCGCGTGCTGGAGCACGAACGAGCCCTTGCGCCCGTCCAGTTCACCCGTCACGTGCTCCACCGCGACGTACGAGGCCGGGCTGCCGGAGGGGCCCGCGACGGAGAGCATCCGCACCTCGCTCTCCCCGCTCAGCCCGCCCGTGAAGGTCTTGGCGATCCGGACCCGCCCGAACGCCGCGCCCTCCCGCTCCTCCGTCTCCACCGGCTCGAACGCCGTGACCTCGAAAGACCCGCTCGCCGTACTCCCGCTCCCCATGGCACCGTCCCCTCGTCGATCCGCGACCACCCTGCGGCCGGCTCCCCGCCGACCGTGGACCGAGCCTTGCACACACCACTGACAATCGCGGCCGGGAAGCTCTCCGGAGCTGCTCCCCGGGCAGTTCTCCGGACCGCTTTCCAGACCGCCCTCCGGAGCCGTCGGCGCGGCCCGGTCACGGCTCCCAGCGGATCGCCAGCACCGCCGCGTCGTCGGCCAGGCCGGCGTCGCCGACCCAGCCGCCGACATCCGTCAGCACGGCGTCCAGCAGGTCCGCCGGGGTGCCGCCGTGCAGTCCGGGCAGCCGCTCCGCGATCGGGTAGAACCGGCCCGCGGCGTCCCGGGCCTCCGACACGCCGTCGGTGTGCAGGAGCAGCAGGTCGCCCGGCTCCGGGTCGAATCGCCGGTCCGGGTAGCTGTCGTCGGTGAGCCCGAGCAGCCCCAGCGGCGGCGCCGGGAACGGGGGCTCCAGCTCGCTCACCCGGCCCGCCCGGCGCAGCAGCGGGGGCGGGTGGCCGCAGTTCACCAGCCGCACCGGCCCCCGGTCCGGCGCCACGTCGAGCAGCAGTGCGGTGGCGAACCGCCCCTCCTCCGACGGCCGGGCGGCCAGCGCCGCGTCCAGCCGTTCGGCGAGCCGCCCGGGGTCCGGCTCGGTCCGCGCGGCCTCCCGGAACACCCCGAGGACGTCCGCCGCCGTCTCCACCGCCGGGAGGCCGTGCCCCTGGACGTCCCCGAGCAGGATGCGCAGCCCGAAGCGGGTCTCCACCACGGCGTACAGGTCCCCGCCGATCCGGGCCTCGGCGGCCGCCGCCACGTACCGCACCGCCAGGCGCAGCGGCCCGATCCGCTCCGGCGGCGGGCGCAGCAGGGCCCGCTGGGCCGCCTCGGCCACCGTCCGGACCTGGAACAGCTCCCGCTCGCGGGCCGCCACCAGGACGACGCTGGCCGCGCTGGCCAGGGTCGAGGCCAGGACGGTGACCGGCACGCTGATCCGGACCGAGAGCGGCAGCTGCGCGTTGGCCGACTCCAGCAGGCCGACGGCGACCACCGCGGCCGCGCCGACCAGCAGCGGCACCCGGGCCCGCCGGGTGGTCGCACCGGCCAGCACCGGGGCCACCGCGAGCAGCGGCGCCAGGGTGGTCCCGGGCCCGATGGCCAGCGCGGCCACCACGGCGGCGACCAGCAGAAGGAGCGAGCCGTACAGCAGCAGCCGGGTCCGCCTCGGCAGGTGCAGCGGCGGCACCCCGTCCGGGCCGTCGGCGGTCACGCGTCCTCCAGTGGTGCCGGCCGGTCGGTCCGGCGGATCGGTCGGTTGCTCGGTTCGGTTCGGCCGGTGGGGCGGCTGGTCGGCCCGATCGGCGGACGGTCGGAGGCCCCCGGCGTCACGAGGGCCTCCGGTCCACTTTCCCTGCCCGGCCCCGGGTCAGCACCTCGGCCGAGGGGCGCGCGCCGGCGCGCACTAGGCTGGGGCGGGAGATGAGACGCAAGAGCCGCCGCCCGGCCTCCCCCCTCCCGCAGCGCCACGGTGTGGACCCGGTCCACCTCCGGCTGCCGCTCGAAGGCCCCTGGCCGACCGTGCGGGACCACCTGGTGGACCGGCTGCCCGCCGTCCCGGCCGAGCGGGTCGACGCCGCGCTGCGGGACGGCGAGATCGTCGGCGAGCAGGGCCCGATCGCCCCGGCGGAGCCGTTCCGCCCCGGTGCCCACCTGTGGTTCTACCGGGACCTCCCCGAGGAGGTGCGCGTCCCGTTCGAGCTGGTCGTGGTGCACCGCGACGAGCACCTGGTGGTGGTCGACAAGCCGCACTTCCTGGCCACCACCCCGCGCGGCCGGCACGTCACCGAGACGGCGCTGTCCCGGCTGCGGCACGCCCTCGACCTGCCCGCGCTCAGCCCCGCGCACCGCCTGGACCGGCTCACCGCGGGCCTGGCCATGTTCGTCGTCCGCCCGGAGGACCGCGGCGCCTACCAGACGCTGTTCCGGGACCGCCTGGTGCGCAAGGAGTACCAGGCCGTCGCCGGGTACGACCCGGAGCTGAGCCTGCCGCGCACCGTGCGCAGCCACATCGTCAAGGAGCGCGGGGTGATCGCCGCCCAGGAGATCGACGCGCCGCCGAACAGCGAGAGCCGGATCGACCTGCTGGAGCGCCGCGACGGCCTCGCCCGCTACCGGCTGCGGCCGCTGAGCGGGCGCACCCACCAGCTGCGGCTGCACATGTGCGGCCTCGGGCTGCCGATCCTCGGCGACCCGGTCTACCCGGTCGTGCTGCCCGAGCCCGCCGCCGACGACTTCCGCCGCCCGCTGCAACTGCTCGCCTCGACGATCGAGTTCACCGATCCGCTGACCGGCCGGGAGCGCCGCTTCGAGACCCGCCGCACACTGACCGCCTGGACCGACCCGCAGGGCTGGGCCGACGACGCCGGTCCCGGGCCCCAGGACCTCCGAACGATCTAGCTAGGGCCAACGTCCGAGCCGGTTCCCGTTCCGGTGGCCGATCCGCCGACCGGCCCGGCGGCGGGATGGTGTGCGGCATGAACGCAGGCACCAACGCAGACAACAACGCGGGCATGAGCGCGGGCATGACGAGCGCAGGCACCGGCGGGGCGCGGCGCGCAGCCGTACCGCGGAGCGCTCCCGTCGCCCTGGTCACCGGAGCCTCCCGCGGCCTCGGCCTGGCCCTCGCGCGCGCCCTCGCCGCCGACGGCTGGCAGCTGGTGATCACCGCCCGGGGAGCGGCCGAACTCGCCGCCGCCGCGGCCGATCTGGCCGCCGTCACCAGGGTCGTCGCCCTGCCCGGCTCCGTCGTCGACGACGACCACCGCGCCCACCTGGCCGGGGCCGCGGAGGAGCTCGGCGGTGCGAGTCTGCTGGTCAACAACGCCGGAACGCTCAACGGCGCCCCCGGCCCCGGCGGGCAACCGCTGCCCCGGCTGGCCGACTTCCCGCTGCCGGGCCTGCTGGAGACCTTCGAGGTCAACACGTTCGCCCCGATCGCCCTCACCCAGCTCGTGCTGCCCCAGCTGCGCGCCCACGCCGGCGCCGTCCTCAACGTCAGTTCCGAGGCCGCCGTGGTGCCCTACCGCGGCTGGGGCGGTTACGGTGCCAGCAAGGCCGCGTTGGACCTCGCCGGCGACGTACTCGCCCGGGAGGAGGCGGAGTTGCGGGTCTGGTCGGTGGACCCGGGCAGCATGCGCACCCGGATGCTCCAGGAGGCCGGCCCCGGCGAGGACGTCTCCGGCGCGCCGCTGCCCGAGCGGGTGGCGCCGGCCCTGCTCGGCCTGCTCCGCGACCGCAGGCCCTCCGGCCGCTACCGCGCCGAGGACCTGGCCGGCCGCTGACGACACCCCCCGACCTCGGTGTCCCGCCCCAACTCGCCGCCCGCGCACCGGCCGAGAGACGCGGTGCGACAGCCGCCGGTCGTTCAGGCAGAGGGTGTTGCCCCCGGGGGCAGCTCCAGCTCGAACCAGACCACCTTGCCGTCCTTGGTTCGGCGGCTGCCCCAGCGGTGCGCGAGCTCGTTGACCAGGTGGATGCCCCGGCCGCCCTCGTCCTCGCTGCGGGCGCGGCGGATCCGCGGCACCTCGGACTCCTGGTCGGCGACCTCGACGGTGAGCACCCGGTTGCAGTACAGCCGCAGTTGGGTGGGCGATCCGGCGTGCACCAGCGCGTTGGTGATCAGTTCGCTGGTGAGCAGCTCGGCCCAGTCGATGAGCGCGTCGAGTCCCCAGGAGGCCAGTGTCTCGCGGGTGAAGCGGCGCGAGTGGGCGACCATGGCGTGGTCGCCGGTGAGCCGCAGGGTGGCGATCCGGTCCGCGCCCTTCGGACGGACCTGCGCCATGATGACGGCGATGTCGTCCTCGCCCGTGGTCTCGGTGAGCCGCTTCAGGACGGCGTCGCAGGTCTGTTCCAGCGAGCCGCGCCGGTCGGCGACCGTCCGGCACAGCAACTGCAGTCCCTCGTCGAGGTCCTGGCCCCGGCGCTCGACCAGCCCGTCCGTGTAGAGGGTCAGGATGCCCTCCTCGGGGAGGGTGAACTCGGCGCTCTCGAAGGCGACTCCGCCCACCCCCAGTGGGGCGCCGGTGGGCAGCTCGACCAGGTGCGCCCGCCCCTCGGTGTCGGCGACCACGGGCGGCAGGTGCCCGGCGCTGGCCGCGGTGCACTGGCGGTCCACCGGGTCGTAGACCACGCAGACGCAGGTGGCGAACTGGCCCTCGCCGATTCCCGCGGTCGCCTCGTCCAGCCGGTACAGCACCCGCTCGGGATCCAGATCCAGGGTGATCAACGTCCGTGCGGCTGTGCGGAGTTGTCCCATGGTGGCGGCGGCCCGGATGCCGTGGCCCATCACGTCGCCGACGATCAGCGCGACCCGCCCGGAGGACAGCGGCACCACGTCGAACCAGTCGCCGCCGACCTCGCTGACCACGCTGCTCGGCAGGTAGCGGTAGGCGAGGTCCAGCCCGAGCGTGCGGTGCACCTCCTGTGGCAGCAGGCTGCGTTGGAGGGTGAGCGCGGTGTCCCGTTCGCGGCGGTAGAGCCGTCCGTTGTCGATCGCCAGCGCGGTGCGGGCGGCCAGCTCCTCGGCCAGCGAACGGTCCGCCGACCCGAACGGCACCGGGTTGCGGGAGCGGACGAACTCCGCGCCGCCCAGCACCTGTCCGCGCGCCACCAGCGGCACCATCAGGTACGAGTGCACCCCGGCGTCCAGGCTCGGCTGCACCCGGTCGGGCGAGGCGACGATCCGGCTCAGCTCCTCCTCGGTCACCTCGGAGACCAGGATCGAGCGCCGGGTGCGCAGGCTCTGCGCGTACAGCCCGGCCGACTGCGAGGTCTCGCCCACCTGGTCGGCCGCCCCGAGCATGCCGCCGTCCGGGCCGGTGTCGCCGACCGCCACCGCCCGCATCAGCACCGGGCCCTCCGCCGGGACCGCCCCGGGCTCCTCGCCGCTGAGCACCGCCTCGCGCAGGTCCACGGTCACGAAGTCGGCGAAGCGCGGGATCACCACCTCCACCAACTCCCGGGCGGTGCGGTGCAGATCGAGCGTGGTGCCGATCCGGTTGCTGGCCTCGTTCAGCAGCGACAGCCGCTGCTGGGCGGCCCACGCCTCGTCCAGCGCCCGCTGCCGGGCGGCGGCCGCGTCGCGCTCGCGGGTGAACAGCAGCGCGTTGTCGATCGAGACGGCCGCCCGCACCGCCAACTCCCCGGCCAGCGCCACGTCGTCGTCATCGTACGGGCGCTCGACCCGGGTGCGGTAGAAGCCCGCCACGCCGACCGGGGTGCCGCGCGCGATCAGCGGGACCACCATGAACGACAGCACGTTCTGCTCCCGTACGGCGGCCTGCCGCACCGGGTCGTCCGCGAACCAGGCCATGCCCTCCTCGTCCATCCTGGGCACCAGGACGGGCTTGCGGTGCGCCAGGCACCAGGCGTACGGCGAACCGGGCACGAAGCGGTGCAGGTTGCCGGTGCGGGCGATCGGCGCCAGCGTCGAGCCGGGCACCGAGTGGAAGGCCATCCGCCGCAGCAGCGCCGAGCCGTCCACCGGGGCGGTCGCCTCGCGCTCGCCGCGGACCAGCTCCTCCAGCACCTCCACCACCACCGTGTCGGCCAGCCTCGGTGCCGCCACCTCGGCCAACTCCTGCGCGGTCTGGGCGAGATCGAGCGTGGTGCCGATCCGGGCGGAGGCCACGTTGACCAGCGCCAGACGCTCCTGCGCGGCCCTCGCCTCGCGCAGCGCCTGCTGCCGGGCCAGCACGGTCTGGTGCTGGCGCAGGTACAGCCGGGCGTTGTCGATCGCGACGGCCGCGCGCGAGGACAGTTCGTCGCCGAGCGTGATGTCGGCCGCCGCGAAGGACTCCCGCGCGCCGCGCCGCGAGTACACCACCATGCCGAGCGTCGTACCGCGCGCCACCAGCGGGGTGATCCGCACCGAGCGCGGGCGGTCGCCCAGGTAGGCCTGGCGGCGGCTCTCGTGGACGGGCTCGCTCAGCATCGGCAGCTCCCAGGAGGGCACCACCACCGTGCGCCCGCCGGCCAGCGCCCGGGCGTACGGGGAGTCCGGCCGCAGCTCGTACACCGCGTCCACCGGCAGCGAATCGGCCGGGTAGACGGCGTCGGCGGAGGCGATCGCCAGGCGGCGCACCAGCAGCGGGACGTCCGGCGCGGGCGGCTCCACGTTCCGGCCGGCCACCAGCTCCTCCAGCCCGAACACCGCGCTGATGTCGGCGACCCTCGGCACCATCGCGTCGACCAGCTCCCGGGCGGTCTGCCGCAGGTCCAGCGTGGTGCCGATCGAGGCGGTCGCGTCGACCAGCAGGGACAGCCGCTCCTGGGCGCGGGCCGCCCGGGCGTCGGCATGGAACCGCTCGGTGATGTCGATGACCGTGGCGCACACGCCGAGCACCCGGCCGCCGCGGTCCCTCAACCGGAAGTACGAGGCCGACCAGGCGTGGTCGTGGCTCGGGTCGCCCGGGGTACGGCCGTGCGCCAGGTCGTCCACCACCGGCTCGCCGCTCTCCAGCACCCGGCGCATCACCGCCTCGGACTCCGGGGCGTTGATCCCCGGCAGCACCTCGGTGAGCCGACGGCCCAGCGGCTCCTCGACGCCCAGGCCGTTCGCGTCCGCCAGCGCCGCGTTCAACCGGACGAAGCGCAGGCCGGTGTCGAACACCGCCATGCCGACCGGGGACTGCGTGAAGAACCCGTCGAGGAGCGCCAGATCGGCCTGGAGCCGGCGCAGCGTCGTCACCTCGGAGGCCACCGCCAGCACCATCGGGGCGCCGCCCGGGCCGCGGATCGGATACGTACGGAACTCCAGGTTCACCAGGTGCCCGTCCCGGTGCCGCACCGGGAACACCCCGGACCACGACCGGCCCGCCAGGATCTGCCGGAACAGCTGGAGCACCTCCGGCCGGTGCTCCTCGGAGGTCAGCAGCGTCGCCGCCCGCGCCCCCACCGCCTCCTGCGCAGGGTGCCCGAGCAACGCCTCCGCGTCACCGCTCCAGTGCAGGATCCGCCCGTCGGCGTCGATCAGCGCCGTGGCGATCGGCACCATCAGCAGGGCGTCCTGCCGAGGCTGCCCCGCGCGCTGCGCGTATTCGTCCACCATGGCCAGAGAACCGTCCCAGAAACCGTCCGGAGATCGTTCCCACCAGCCCTGCCATCTTCGCACGCACCCCCACCCACCGCAGCCGCCCCAGCCCCCACACCCCGCACCCACCCTCAGGCCCCGCCCACGGCGGCAGGGCCTCCACCACCACCTCTCGAACCGGAAGCTCCCGCACGAGAAGTCGATCCAGCCGACTCCCTGTGCGCCCTACCCGAGCACGGTTCCTGTCGCTGCGGCCTCCCACCACGCCCCGAGCTGGTGCCCGCGCGAGAAGCCGGCCCAGTCGACTTCTCGCGTCCCTACCCTCAGGCGCCGCCCACGGCGGCGCGGCCTTCACCACGACTCGAACCGGCAGCTCCCGTGCCATCCGTCGGCCTCGGAGCGACTGCCCCGAGCCCCTCACCCCGGTTGTGCGCAGGAAGTGGGAGTGTCATGAATTCGGTGGACACCCTGATCAAGGGAGACACTGATGAGCTCGCTGTCGGATCACCGGATCGAGTCGGTTCCTGACGGATCGGTTTCGTCGGGGCAGGGATCGGCCGATGCCTTGGACATGGGTCCGAGGAAGAACACCGGCGGGTCGGATGTGGTGGCGTCGGTCGCCGAGCTGGCGGCCGAGCAGGCCAGGGCCGGCGGGATGCAGCTGCTGGGCGAGGGCGGACTGCTGCAGCAGCTGACCCGGCACCTGCTCCAGGAGGCGCTGGAAGCCGAGATGGACGAGCACCTGGCCGGCACCGCCGGGTCGGGCCGTAGCTCCCGCAAGGGCGGCAACGCCCGCAACGGCTACCGCTCGAAGACGGTGATGACCGAGGCCGGCCCGGTCACCGTCGAGGTCCCGCGGGACCGGGCCGGGACTTTTGAGCCCAAGGTGGTACCGAGGCATTCGCGTCGCACCGAGGGTCTGGACAACCTGGTCATCTCGCTCACCGCGAAGGGCCTGACCTCGGGAGAGATCGTCGCCCACCTGGCCGAGGTCTACGGCATGACCACCAGCAAGGAGACCGTCTCCACGATCACCGACCGGGTCCTGGAGGGCATGGCCGACTGGCGAAGCCGTCCGCTCGACGCGGTATACCCGGTCCTGTTCGTCGACGCCGTGAACATCAAGGTCCGCGACGGGCAGGTCGCCAACCGGCCCGTCTACGTTGTCCTGGGCGTCACCGCCGACGGCTACCGCGACATCCTGGGCCTGTGGACCACCGGCGGCGGCGAGGGCGCGAAGTACTGGCAGTCCGTCCTGACCGAGATCAAGAACAGAGGCGTCAAGGACTGCCTGATCCTGGTCTGCGACGGCCTGACCGGACTGCCCGACGCCGTCGCCCAAGTCTGGCCGCAGACCGTGGTCCAGACCTGCATCGTCCACCTCCTGCGGAACCCCTTCCGCTACACCGCCAAGCGGGACTGGGCAGCGGTGGCCCGAGACCTCAAACCCGTCTACACCGCACCAGGCGAGGCCGCGGCCCTGGACCGCTTCGCCGAGTTCACGGCCGCTTGGGAGGCGAACTACCCGGCGGTGGTGCGACTGTGGGAGAGAGCCTGGCCCGAGATGGTCCCCGTCCTCGGCTTCGACACCGAGATCCGGAAGATCATCTGCACCACCAACGCCATCGAGAGCCTCAACTCCCGCTACCGCCGGGCCGCCAGCGCCTGCGGCCACTTCCCGAACGAGCAGGCCGCCCTGAAACGCCTCTACCTGGCGACCCTGGCCCTCGACCCCACCGGACGAGGCCGCCAACGCTGGAGCAACCGCTGGCTCGGAGCCCTGAACGCCTTCGACATCGCCTTCGACGGACGCCTGTCAGCCGGACGGGTGTGAGCCAACCGGCCCACACCCGACAACAAGATCAACACCTAGACCAAACGGGTGCCGTACACCGGAATCCTGATAGTCCCCAGGAAGTCGACCGGGCGACTCTGCTGGCGAAGTCGGTTGGGTTGGGCGTGGGACGGTAAGTGTGTGCTGGTCGGGGTGGGTTGGCTGTCTGTGGGGGTGGGTCGTGTTGCGTCCTGGTGGTGTGTCGGGGATTCCGGCGGAGACGGTGGCGCTGGCTCG
>NZ_JBSFJC010000135.1:0-21347 GCF_053597855.1 Kitasatospora sp. NPDC001225 | reverse complement strand
GGCTGAACCGGCCGGTTGTCCGGGTCGTGGGCCGGGCCGTCCCGGTCGGTGTCGCATCGGCGGCACCGGCCGCGGACGGCCGTCGGAGGCCGCGGCGTCCGTCGTGGGGCGGCCGCGGTCTGGTCGGAACCTGCTTGTCGTTGTGAGGGGTTGTGGGACGGGTGGTCCAGGAGAGGTCGGAACGGACGCGCGGGCGGCTGGTGGAGGCGGGGGCGGCACTGTTCGACCGCCGCGGCTACGCCGGTGCCACCCTCGGCGAGATCGCCGCGGCCGCCGGGGTGACGAAGGGGGCGCTGTACTTCCACTTCGCCTCCAAGGAGGAGCTGGCCAGAGCGGTGTCCGCGCAGGCCGAACGCTCACTGCAGTCGGCCTGCGCGGAGCTGCGCGCCGCGTCGTCCCCGCTCCAGGGGCTGATCGACGCGGGCTACTGGCTGGTCGAGGCCCTCGGGACGGACCCGGTGATCCGGGCGGCCTTCCGCCTGGGCCGGGAGGACGGCGGCTGGCAGGTTGCGCCGCCCACGGTCGCGCCCGCCACGGCCGCGCCCACTACGACCAGGCCCGCCGCGGCCGACCCCGGGCAGCAGGCCTTCGCCGACATCCGCGGCTTCCACAGCGTCTGGGCCGGCGTCGTCCGCGACCTGCTGGCCGGCGCCCGCCGCGCGGGCGAGCTGCGCGACCGCTCGGGCGGCCTCGGCCCGGAGACCCTGGTGGTGGCCGCCGCCTGCGGCCTGGAGGTGGTGTTCGCCGACGGCTGCCCCGCCGGGGAGCGCGCCCGCCGGGTCGGCGCCCTCTGGGACTGGCTGCTGCCCTGCCTGGTGCCCCCGGGCCGGGGCGGCGGCTACCGCACCAGGCCGCCGGCCCCGCAGCCCGCCTGAATCCCGGTCCGACCCGTATAGCAGCCCCGGTCCGACCCGGGTGGCAGCCCCGGTCCGGACACGGAACCGCCCTCGGTGCCCGCAGGCACCGAGGGCGGTCCGTCGACCGGTGGACGGCGGGGATCAGGCGGTGATCGGGGCTGCTACGCCACGAACCGACCGGCGGCCGCGCGGCGCCGGGCCCGGTAGAACAGCGCCCCACCGAGGGTCACCAGCCCGCCCCCGGCCAGGCCGAGGACGGCGACCGGCGCCCCGGCTGAGGGCAGCTCGCCGCCTGGGCCGCCCTTCTGCGGCGGAATCGGATGGTGGCCCGGACGGCTCGGGCAGCCCGTGCCCCCGCCGCCCTTGTGGTCGTGCCCCTTCGGCGGGCAGGGTGCGACGGAGATGCAGAGCTCGACCGGCGGGCTCTGCACGGCCTGCCCCTGCGGGTCGCGGGCGGAGGCCTGGGCGGTGTTGGTGACGCTGCCCGCCTGCGCGTCCGCCTCCGTCACCGTGTACGTGCCGTGGCAGGTGGTGCTCTGCCCCGGATCGAGGGTGGTCTGCTCGCAGGTCACCTGCCGGACGCGGTCGTCGCCGACGGTGAGGCCGGTCAGCGTGGTGCTCCCGGTGTTGGTGACGGTGTACGTGTAGGTGACGGTGTCACCCGGGTACACCGTCCCGGCGGCGTCGGACCGCTTGGTGACGGCCAGCGAGGACGTGGCGGTACCGACCGTCACCGTGGCCTGGACCGGTGCGCTCTGCACGGGCCGGCCCTGGGGGTCGGTGCCGTCGGCGTGGGCGGTGTTGGTGACGTGCCCGGCCTGGGTGTCGGCCGCCGTGACGGTGTACGTCCCGTGGCAGGTGGTGTTCTGGCCGGAGGTGAGGGTCGTCTGGTCGCAGGTCACCGACGACACGTGGTCGTCGCTGACGGTGATGCTGTTGATCACCGTCATTCCGGAGTTGGTCACCGTGTAGGTGTAGTGCACCGTGTCACCGACCTGGAACGGCCCGGCGCTGTCGGCCTGCTTGGCGATGGTGAGCGCGGACACCGGGGTGACGACGTCGACGGTGGCCTCGACGGGCGGGCTCTGCACGGGCTGGCCCTGGGGGTCGGTGCCGTTGGCGTGGGCGGTGTTGGTGATGTGCCCGGCCTGGGCGTCGGCCGCCGTGACGGTGTAGGTGCCGTGGCAGGTGGTGTTCTGGCCGGGCTCCAGGGTCGTCTGGTCGCAGGTCACCGACGCGACGTGGTCGTCGCTGACGGTGATGCTGTTGACGGTGGTGTTGCCGGTGTTGGTGACCGTGTAGGTGTAGTGCACGGTGTCACCGATGTGGAACGGACCAGCGCTGTCGGCCTGCTTGGCGACGGCCAAAGCGGACACCGGGGTGACGACGTCGACCGTCGCCTGCGCCGGTGGGCTCTGCACGGGTTGGCCCTGGGGGTCGGCGCCGTTGGCGTGGGCGGTGTTGGTGATGTGCCCGGCCTGCCCGTCGGCCGCCGTCACGGTGTACGTCCCGTGGCAGGTGGCCGTCTGGCCGGGCTCCAGGGTCGTCCGGTCGCAGCTCACGGACGAGACGTGGTCGTCGGCCACGGTCAGGTCGTCGATCACCGTCGTCCCGGAGTTGGTCACCGTGTAGGTGTACGCGACGGTGTCGCCGACGTGGAACGGCCCGGCGCTGTCGGCCCGCTTCGTCAGGTCGAGCTTCGGGACGCCCGCCACCGGCAGCGTCACCTGGGCGATCGGGCTCTGCACCAGCTCGCCCAGTGGCCCGGTGCTGTCCGCCTGGGCCGTGTTGGTGACGTGGCCGAGCTGCTCGTCGGCGGCGGTCACCGTGTAGGTGCCGTGGCAGGTGGCGACCTGCCCCGCGAGCAGGGTGGTGTGGTCGCAGGTCACGTTCTGGACGTGGTCGTCGGCCACGCTCACGTCGGTCAGCGTGGTCGTGCCGGTGTTGGTCACCGTGTAGGTGTAGGTGACGGTGTCCCCGGCGTGGACCGGACCGGGGGTGCCGGCCTGCTTCGTCAGGGAGATCGAGGACGGGCCGATCACCGTGACGGTGGCCTGGGCCTCCGCGGTGACCGGCCGGCCGTCCGAGGTCCCGTTGGCCGTGGCGTGGTTGAGGACCTTCCCGTCCTGGGCGTCGGCCGCCGTCACGACGTAGGTGCCGTGGCAGACCGTGCTGTCCCCGGGGCTGCCGGCCGGTGCCAGGACGGTGGAGTCGCAGGTGATCCCGGTGGCCTTGTCGTCCGTCACCGAGAGCGCCGTCACCGGGCTGCCGCCGGTGTTGGTGACCACGTAGCTGTACGGCACGGTGTCGCCGACGTGGAACGGCTCGGGTGCGTCGACGTGCTTGGTCAGCGTGATGCCCGGTGGCGCCACCACCGGCAGGGTGACCGTGTCGGGCGGCGAGGTGACCGGGCCGACGTCGGTGGTTCCGGTGGCCTGGGCGGTGTTGGTCACGTGGCCCTGGGCGGCGTCCGCGGCGGTGACCAGGTACGTCGCCGTACACGTCACCGTCTCACCGGGCGCCAGGGTGCTCACCGGGCAGGTGACCGGCCCGACCTTCGGGTCGTTGACGGCCAGGTTGGCGATCGGCACGTTCCCCGAGTTGGTGACCACGAAGTCGTACGGGATCGGGGTGCCCACCGTCAGCAGCCCGGGCAGCGGCTCGTGCGGCTGCTTGACCAGGTTCAGCTCGGGCAGCGGCTGGTCGGTGTAGATCACCACGTTGCGGATCAGGTGGACGTCGGTGAACAGGCCGGTGGAGCCGGCGAAGCCGAACTTGTAGGTCGAGGGCACCGGTTCCGGTACCGGGGTGTGGAGCACCTGGTGCGAGCCGGTGCCGTCGTTGAAGTCGACGGAGACCGTCAGCACCGGGGAGGGCGCCGGCGTCAGGTGCACGTTCACCCGGCGGCGCGAGGGCTCCAGCAAGGTCTGGGCCTCAGCTGGGGTCACCCCGGCCGGCAGCGTGGTGAGCGGGCCCTGGAGCTTGCCGGGCAGGGTGGAGGGCCACGGGCCGTTGGTGGTGAAGTTGCCGGTCGTCGCGGTGAGGAAGCAGTAGCCGGTGGTGCCGTCGCCGGGGCCGCGGACGGTGACCATGTTGGCGCCGGGCGCGGGCACGCGGAAGGACGTACCGGCGGGGGACCGCTGGGAGCAGCCGTTGCCGCGCTGCTCCCAGTCGCCGAAGTAGTTGCCGAGCACGTCGAGCCCGACGCCGAGGTAGCCGCGGTCGACGCCGGGCAGGAAGCCGAGGTTCGGGTTGTCGTCGGGCAGCTTCTGGGCGTAGCCGAGGCTGCCGCCGAACGCGCCGGGGTGGGTGAGCGAGACGTCCCCGTTCACCAGGAAGAACGAGATGCCGTCGGCCGGGGTGTTCGGCGTGGTGCTGCCGTACTGCCACTGGTCGAAGGTCACGTCCAGGCCGTTGCCGGCGGGCAGGGCCTGGTCGAAGAGCACCGCGCCGCTCTGGTCGTTGCCGGCGTCGGTGATCCGCAGGTAGCCGAGCGGCGCGGAGTCCAGCGGCGGCACCGGGCCGGTCTCGGCGGCGGGGCAGCCGCCGAGCGGGTGGTCGCCCGGCCCGGGCTGGGCGGGGGCCGCGCCGGTGAGGCAGGCGGAGCCGACGGCGATGAAGCGCGAGTCGGCGGTGGCACCGGTGAAGGCCTCCTGGAGCAGGGGGGTGCCGGTGGCCCGGACCCGCTCCGGCAGCGGCGCGGCGGGGTGGTGCGCGGGCGTGACGGCCTGGGCGAGTGGGGCGAGCGGGGCGGCGAGGCCTGCGCCGAGCAAACCCAGCGTGGCCGCGGCGCTGATGAAGCGGGCCGTTCGGGCGCGAAGCCGTGACGCTCCGCGGGATTGTCTCGTCATAGCGTCACTATGGGTGGCCATCACGATCCGCTACAAGCTGTGTACTGTCAGTGGAGCTATCGAATAGCTCGGATGAACGAGCGTGAGGCACGGCGCGCGCCAAGGCGGGTTCGGCGGGGCCGGTGGACATTGTTCGACCGTTCCCGACTGACGGTGCGGTAGGGTGGCCGACGCCGAGTATGACCGCGACTCAGGGAGGTGAGCCCCATCTACGGAATGTCCGAGCGGGTGCTCCCGGAGCGCGGCCGCGTGGGCGCCTCGCGCGCATAGCGCGAACGGCGCGCCGACGCGGTGTCGGCCCCCGCGGGAGCCCTGACGGAGTCGTCAGCTCTCCCGTCTTCCCCCAAGGGGTTTCTCTTGTCGGTCTTCTCCTCCGCCTCCCTCCGTTCCTCGGTGGTCTCCCGGCTGCGCGCCGCCGGGTGCGTGTTCGCCGAGGACGAGGCGCGGATCCTGCTCTCCGCCGCCGCCTCGCCCGCCGACCTGGCCGCCATGGTCCGCCTCCGCGCCGACGGGCGGCCGCTCGAACACGTCGTCGGCTGGGCGGAGTTCGCCGGTCTGCGGATCGCCGTCGACCCGGGCGTCTTCGTCCCGCGCCGCCGCAGCGAGTTCCTGGCCGCCGCCGCCACCGCGCTGACCGCCCCGGGCGCGGTGGTGCTCGACCTGTGCTGCGGCAGCGGCGCGCTGGGCGCCGCCGTGGCGGCCGCGGCCGCGCACCCGGTCGAGCTGTACGCGGCGGACATCGACCCGGGCGCGGTCCGCTGCGCCCGCCGCAACCTGGCCGGCGTCGCGGCACGGGTCTTCGAGGGCGACCTGTTCGCCGCCGTCCCGGTGGAACTGCGCGGCCGGGTGGACGTGCTGATCGCCAACGTCCCGTACGTCCCGACCGGCGACCTCGGCCTGCTGCCGCCCGAGGCGCGGCTGCACGAGGCACGGCCGGCGCTGGACGGCGGGGCGGACGGGCTGGACGTGCTGCGGCGGGTGGCCGCCGAGGCGCCGCGGTGGCTGGCGCCCGGCGGGTCGCTGCTGTTCGAGACGAGCGAGCGGCAGGTGGCGGCGGCCCTCGCGGTGACCGGGGCGGCCGGGCTGGCGGCGGTGGAGAGCCGGCAGGAGGACCTGGACGCCACCGTGGTCACGGCGACGCTGCGCTGACCGGCGGCGTCGACCCGCTGCGCTGAACTCTCTGGCTCAGGAAGGGGTTTGCGGCCCGGCCACCGTTCCCCCGTGACGGTGGCCGGGCCGGGCGGGGCCGGTCAGATGCGGGTGCCGTACACGTGGTCGACCGGGATGGTGAGGAGCACCCGGCGGTCGGCGACCATCGTCTCGCGGTACTCCGTCCAGTCCGGGTGCTCGCCGGCGGCGCGGCGGTAGTAGTCCACCAGGGCCTCCACCTCCGGCCCCTCGGGGTCGGTGCCCGGCCCGGTCAGGGTGGCCACGCCCTCGGCGGTGGTCCAGGAGCGGCCGTCCGGCCCGGTCACCTCCAGGCTGACCCGCGGGTCCCGGCGCAGGTTGGCGGTCTTGGCCAGCCCGTCCCGGGTGGAGACCAGGATGGCGTTCGCCTCCCGGTCGTAGAACGGCATGACGGGGGAGAGCTGCGGCCGGCCGTCCGCCTTGATGGTGGCGAGGATGCCGAGGCGGCTCTGCGCGAGCAGCTCGTACGGGTCGAAAGGAGTGGCGGTCATGGGAGCATCATCGGCCTTCTCACCGGTGTGAGGGCAAGGTCCGCCACGCGTGTTGGGCGAGGAGGCCGCGCATGGTGGCACGGGCCGGCGAGTCGGTACGGGATGTTCGGAAATCGGCCGTGGTGTCCGGTGCGAGCCGATAAGGTCGGTGGCAAGAACGGTGACGGTGTGTCAGTGTGCTTGCACCGTCCGAGCCGAGGGGAAGCGCCGCACGATGGCACGGGTACGCAAGCAGGTGGAACTGCTGGAGTTCGCCGATGACCTCCACACCGACGACGTCTCCCCGCTGCGGGCCTTCCTGGCCGCCCGCATGAGTGAGCTGGTCGAGGCCCAACCCGAGGGCACCAGCGCCCGGTTGGCCGCCGCGCGACTGGCGGAGGTCACCGCCAGCGACTGCATCTTCCTCTCGGACGTCCTGGTGGCCTGGGAGGAGGTGGTCCTGGAGGGCCGCAAGGACGAGCCCGGCTGGACGCAGCGGATGCGCCAGGACGCCATGCTGTGGTGGAGGCGGCTGTGCGTGACGGCGGAGATGTTCGGCGACCACCCCGACCACCGCTCCCGCTGGCGCCCGCTGCGGTACATGAACCTCGCGCACGCGGAGCTCATCGCGGAGCTCACCGACGAGGCGGGCGGCGTGTACGGGGACGGGGCGCACCCGTGATCCCGGACGGCTGGGGGCAGTGGCCGTAGGGCTGTCCCGCCACCCCCGCGGTTGTGTCGGTGGCGGCTGGTACGGTCCCGCGCATGAGCAATCGTGTGCCCTTCACGGGTGGGGAGAAGGAAAGCCTCCGGGCGGCGCTGGGCCGGCACCGCGAGGCCGTGCTGTGGAAGCTGGAGGGGCTGGACGACGAGCAGCTGCGCCGTCCGATGACGCCCTCCGGGACCAACCTGCTGGGGATGGTGAAGCACCTCGGCGGTGCCGAACTCGGCTGGTTCCGGGGGACGTTCGGCCGGGAGATGGGCCCGCTGCCGTTCGACATCGAGGCCGACGACGACTCCGACATGCGGGTGGAGCCCGGCGAGTCGACGGCGGACGTCCTGGCGTTCTACGCCCGGGCCCGGGCCGACGCCGACGAGACGATCGGGGAGCTCGCGCTGGACGACCTCGGCACCTCCTGGTCCGGCAACTCCGTCTCGTTGCGCTGGGTGCTGATCCACATGACCACGGAGACGGCGCGGCACGCCGGGCACATGGACATCCTGCGCGAGCTGATCGACGGCGGGACGGGGGACCACAAGCGGAGCTGAGGCCGACCCGGAGCCGGCACCGACCGGAACTGACACTGGCCGGTGCCGGTTCCGACCGGTGCGTCCGCTCAGGCCGTCAGCTTCCGGACGGCCCGGTCCAGCGCCTCCGCCGTCCGCCGGACGTCCGCCCCGGTGGTGCGCCAGTTGCTGAACGCCGCGCGCAGGGCTGGCCGTCCCGCGTAGCGGGTGGGCGTCAGGAAGGCCTCGTCGGCCAGCTCGGCGGCGAGCGCGGCCAGCCGCTCCGGGGTCGGGTCCGCCGTCAGCGAGAAGCAGACGACGTTCAGCCGGACCGGGGCGAGCAGCTCCAGTCCGTCGATCCGCGCCACCTCCGCGCCGAGCGCCCGGGCGCCGGCGACGCAGCGCTCCACGATCTCCCGGTGCCCGGCACGGCCGTACGCCCGCAGGGTGAACCAGGCGGCGAGGGCGCGCAGCCGGTGGGAGTTCTCCGGCGTGAGGTGGACGAGGTCCGGGTGCTCGCTCAGCGGGCCGAGGTAGGCGGCGGCGTTCTGGAAGACCCGCGCCTGGAGGTCCGGGCGGCGGGTGAACTGCACGGCGCTGTCGTACGGCACGTTGAGCCACTTGTGCAGGTCGACGCAGACCGAGTCGGCGAGGTCCAGCCCGGCGACCAGCTCCGCGTGCTCCGGGGACAGCGCGGCGAAGGCGCCGAACGCGGCGTCCACGTGCAGCCAGAACCCGTACCGTTCGCGCAGCGCGGCGATCGCGCGCAGGTCGTCGAAGTCGACGGTGTTGACCGTCCCGGCGTTGGCCACCACCACGCACGGCCCCGGGGCCTCGGCCAGCGCCCGCTCCAGCGCGGCCACGTCCACCGCCTCCCGTCCCGGCAGGACGGGCACCGTCCGCAGCGCCGTACGGCCCAGGCCGAGCACCGACAGCGCCTTGGCGACGCTGGAGTGCGCACTGCCCGACAGCACCCGGACCGGCCCCAGCGCGCCGACCCCGTCCTCGGCGACGTCCACACCGAGCCGCTCGCCCAGCCATTCGCGGGCGATCGCCAGCCCCACCGTGTTCGACATCGTCGCGCCGCTCACGAAGGTGCCGCGGTGCGCCGCCGAGAGCCCGAACAGCTCGCCCAGCCAGCCGACCGTCTCCCGCTCCAGCTGCTGACCGGCCGGGTCCAGCGAGGAGTTGGAGTTCTGGTCCACGGCCGAGGTCAGCCAGTCGCCCGCGAGCGCCGCCGGCGTCGCCCCGCCGGTCACGAACCCGAAGTAGCGCGGCCCGGCGCTCGCCGACAGCCGGGGCTCCCAGCGCTCGGTGAACTCCGTGAGCGCGGCGCGCGTCCCGCCGCCCTCCTCGGTGAGCGGGGCGACGGAGGGCGGCTCGGCCCGCTCGACCACGGGCCGTTCGTCGAGGCCCGCCAGGAAGGCGAGCGCGTGCTGCCGGGTCTCCTCCAGGATCTCGGGCAACCGGCCGAGGTCGTCGGCGAGTTCGGGGTGCATGGGGGCTCTCCGTTGATCGACTGTGCGGTGCGGCCGAGGCTAGCCGCCAGGGCGGACGGCGTCCCGGTCCAATCCGGTCCGGGTGGCCTGGAACGCGGCCTCGGGGAACATCGGTACAGCGGTGGCCGATGGAGGTCAGGCCGGAGCGCGGGTCCACGCTGGCGTCGGAGGGCCTGCGCTGGATGACGGCCCAGCGCGTCGAGGTCTCCGGCGGCGTCCTCCTCTGAGCGACCGGGTGGTGTTCCCCGGGGCCGGAATGCGCGGGCGGTGGGGGAATTCACGCCGTGCGGCTCAAAATCACCCCGGTGGTGCAATTCCAGCCGGTCCCTTGACCTCTCCCGATCCGTCGGACGATGATCACCGTGCACCGCGAGCGAATGAACGTTCCAATACCGGGCTGATTTCCGGTCCGAGACTTCAGGGAGGTGCGGGGCCGTGCGTTCCATCAGCGCTTCCACGACGGCGCCCGTGGCACGGGGGCGGGTTCCACTGCTCGGTCACCTGCCGCAACTCGCCGTCAAACGCGTGGAGTTCCTCCAGTCGATCCGGGCGCAGGGCGGCATCGTCAGGATATTCCTGGGCAATCGGCCGGTGTTCGTCCTGAACTCGCCCGAGGCCGTCCACGAGGTTCTCCTGACGCAGAGCCGGAAGTTCGGCAAAGGCCTGCTGTTCGATGTCGCACGGCCTTTCATCGGCAACGGCATCATCACCTCCGAGCACGACGTCCACCTCCGTCAACGGCGCGCGCTCCAGCCCGCGTTCCGCCGGGACACCATCGCCGGCGGCGTCGCCACGATGACCGGCATCGCCGAGGAACAGGTGTCCTCCTGGCGCCCCGGCGAGGTGATCGCCATGGACGTGGTGCTGCGGCGGACGGTGACGGCCATGCTCGTGGCCACCCTGTTCAGCACCGAACGCCCGGACGGCGCCCGGGCCGTCGCCGAACTGGGGGAGCGCGTCGCCGAGCACCTGAACACGGTGATGCGCGGGGTCCTCGTCGGCACCCTGCTGCCCGCTCCCCTCGCCTCCTCACCCGCACTGGGGCACCGCAGGTACCTGGCCGCGGCCACGGCGCTGCGCGAACTCGCCGACACCGCCGTCCGGCAGGCCCGCCAGGACCCGGCCGACCGCGGCGACCTGCTGTCGATCATGTTCGCCGGCACCCCGGGCAACCCGCGGGGGATGACCGACGTGGAGGCCCGCGACGAACTGCTGTCCCTGCTCATGGCCGGCGCCGAGACCACGGCCACCACCCTGGCCTGGGCGCTCCACGAGATCGGACGGCGCCCCGAACTCACCGCGCGGATCAAGGCCGAGTGCGACGCCCTGCCCGCCGGCGCCCCGCCCGGCGCGGCGACGCTCCCGTTCACCGAGCGGTTCCTCCGCGAGGTGCTCCGGCTGCACCAGCCCAGCTGGCTGCTGATGCGGCGCGCCCTGGAGCCCGTGCGGGTCTGCGGGGTCGACCTCCCGCAGGGGGCCGAGCTGATCTACAGCGCGCTGACGATGCACCGGGACCCGGCCCACTACCCGGACCCGCTGCGGTTCCACCCGGACCGGTGGCTCGACCGCCCCGAGAAGGACCTGCCGCCGGGCGCCTACGTCCCGTTCGCCCTGGGCAACCGGAGGTGCATCGGGGACCACTTCGCGATGACCGAGATGCTGGTCGTCCTGCGCGCGGTCGTCTCCCGGTGGCGGCCGCGACCGGTGGCGGGCCACCGGGTCCGGCCGGTGGCCCACGCGCTGATCCGGCCCAACGCGCTGCCCATGCGCGTCTCACCCTGGCCGGGCGACTGAACCGGCCCCGTTCCGTACGGCTCCGATCCGTACGGCCCGGCTCCGCGCGGCTCCGTTCCGTACGGCTCTGATCCGTACGGCTTCGTTCCGCGCTGCCCGGACCCTGGCCCGGCCCCGTTCCTGTTCCCGTTCCCGGAGGTGCACCTCACCATGACAGCCACGGCGGAGACCCTCTCCCCGGGCCCGCAGGCCCCGGCCCCCGACCCGCTGCCCTTCCCGAGCCGGACCAGCCCGGACTTCCGGGCCGCCCACGACCGCCACCTCGACTGGCCGCGGTCCTTCGGCTTCCTGGCCACGGACGCGGAGCGGGACCACCACCTCAAGGGCCAGTTCCCGCTGATCGCGGCCATGTTCTACCCGAACGCGACCGGGGCCGAACTGGACATCGGCGTCGACCAGCAGAGCTGGTACTTCCTGTTCGACGACGCGCTCGACGAACAGTGGGGCGGCACGCCCGAGCGGGTCCGCCACCTCGTCGGACTCGTCCGGGAGGGCGTCACCGGGCAGGCGTCCCCGCTGCCGCTGGCCGCCGCCTTCGCCGACATGCGGAGGCGCAGCTGCTACGGCATGCCCGAGGACTGGATCCGGCGCTCGGCGGCCCACTGGTCCTCGTACCTCGACCACCACGTCCACGAGGCGCGCAGCCGGCAGTCCGGTGCGCCCATGCCGTTGAGCACCTACCTGCGGGTCCGGCGCCACACCATCGGGGTGGCACCGGTCGTCGACCTCGCCGAGCGGCTGTCCTCCTGCGTCCTGCCCGACCACCTGTACGCGCTGCCGCACCTGTCCGTCATGCGCGAGATGACGAAGACCTTCATCATCTGCGACAACGACATCGTCTCCCTGGAGAAGGACGCGGCCCAGGGGGAGCGGAACAACCTGGTGCTCTGCCTGGAACGGGAGCACGGGCTCTCCCGGGCGGAGGCGCTCGACCGGGCCCTGCGCCGCCGCGGCGAAGCCCTGGAACTGTTCACCGGCGCCCACCGGGCCCTGCTCGCCGGCACGGCGACGGACCACCTCACCCCGGCCGAACGCGACCTGCTGCGGCGCTACTGCACCGAGGCGCTGCAGACCACCATCCGCGGCGCCCACGACTGGCACCACGCCTCCACCCGGTACCACGGCTAGTCCGACGCCTCCCCTTCCCCTTCCCTGTCGCGCGACCGCGCCCCCGGACCGATCCCGCTGAGGAGCCCGCACCATGCCCGATCACCGCTCGGCGTCCTTCGTCGCCTCCGAACGGGACCGGACCTGCCCGTTCGACCCGTCGCCGGACCTCCGCCGGATGCGCGAGGAGGACGGCCTGCCGCGGCTGCGGGTGACCCATCCGGTGCGCGGCGAGATCGACGCCGTCGTCATCACCCGGTACGGCGACGTCCGGGCCGCCTTCGCGGAGGAGCGCCTGGTGACGGGCAACGGCATCGACCCGGCACTGCCGCGCACCCTGTTCAACCACCCGGGCTTCCTGCCCGCGTACAGCGGCCCGGAGCACGCCCGGCTGCGCCGGATGCTCACCGGCAGCTTCACCGTCCGTCAGGTCGAGCGGCTGCGGCCCGCGATCGAGGCGATCGTCGCCGAGCATCTCGACGCCATGGCGGAGCAGGGGCCGGTCGTCGACCTGGTCGGGGCCTTCGCCCTGCCGATCCCCTCGGCGGCGATCTGCGAACTGCTCGACGTCCCGTACGGGACCAGGGCGATGTTCCAGCGCTGCTCCCAGGTGATCATGGACGGGACCGCCGACGCGGGGCAACTGGTCGCCGCCTCCGACGAGTTGAACTCCGCCATGGCGGACATCGTCGCCCGCAACCGGGCCGCCCCCGGGGACGGCGTGCTGGGCGCGGTGGTGCGGCAGCACAGCGCGGAGCTCACCGACGAGGAGCTCGTCGGCTTCGGCACCACCCTCCTGGTCGGGGGCCACGAGACCACCGCGACCCAGCTCGCCCTGAGCGTGCTGGCGCTGCTCCGCCACCCCGACCAGCTCGCCGCCCTGCGCGACGATCCCGCGGTCACCGGCTCGGCGGTGGAGGAACTGCTGCGCCACCTCGCCATCCCCGCACCGCTCCTGCGCACCGCCGTGGCCGACGTCGAGGTCAACGGCCACCGGATCGCCGAGGGCGAGCACGTCCTGCTCTCCCCGCTGACCGCGAACCGCGACCCCGAGCTCGTCCCCGAACGGCCGGACGACCTCGACCTGCGCCGCCGCCCGGTCGCCCAGCTGTCCTTCGGCTTCGGCGCCCACCAGTGCCTCGGCCAGCAGCTGGCCCGGCTGGAACTGAAGGTGGCCCTGCCGGCCCTGCTGCGGCGCTTCCCGACCCTGCGCCTCGCCGTTCCCGAGGCGGAGCTCCGCTTCCGCGAGGGGTCGACGGTCTACGGCGTCGAGGCGCTCCCGGTCACCTGGTGACGGGTCGGCAGGGTCTGCCGGGCCGGTGTCCGCGCCCGGTGCTGGGGGCTCAGCGGGAGGCCGCGCGGGGGAGTTCCGCGCGGCGGACGGCGGGGGAGGCGAGGGCGAGGGCGGCGCCGAGGCAGGAGAGGGCGCCGCAGCCGACGAAGACCGGGGCGGTGCCCCAGACGCCGATGGCGGCGCCGACCACCGGGTAGCTGAGCGGGGCGAGGCCGACCAGGGTGAGCATCACGACGGAGGTGACCCGGCCCAGGTAGGCGGGGTCGGCGGTGGTCTGGATCAGGGTGCCGTTCAGGCTGCCGAAGACGCCCGCGCCCAGGCCGGTCAGGGCGGCCAGGACGGCGGCGGTCCACAGCTGCGGCACCAGCGCCATGGCGGCCGCGCCGATGCTGCCCGCCAGCAGGGTGACGGCCATGGTCAGACCGGCCCGGGGAATCCGCCCGACGACGGCGAGCAGCGCGGCACTCGCGGCGGCCCCGGCGCCGAAGCAGCCGACGATCCAGCCGTAGCCGGACGGACCCCAGCCGCGTTCGGCGTTGAGGAGGACCAGGCCGACGTTGAGGGTGCCGGTGAGGCCGAGTTCGCAGACGGCCCCGACGGCGACCAGCGGTCCGATCAGCGGGTGGCGGCGGATGTAGCGCAGCCCGTCGAGGAGTTCGGCGCGCGCGGTGCCGGGCCGGGGCGGGGTGCCGTCGCCGGACGGGGCGTCACCCGGAGGGGCTTCGAGCGGACTGATCCGGACGGAGAGCAGGAGCGGCAGGGAGAGCGCGAAGAGCAGCCCGGCGACGGCGAAGGCGGCGGCCGGGCCGCCCAGGCCCATGGCCAGGCCGCCGAGCGGCGGTCCGGCGATCTGGCCGAGGCGCACCGCGAGCGAGCGCAGGCCGGTGACCCGGGCCAGCTGGTCGGGGCTGGTGATCCGGGGCGGGAGGGCGCCGACGGCGGGGACGAACAGGGCGTCCACGGCGCCGAAGACGAGCGCCACCGCGACCAGCAGCCAGAGCGCGGGCGTGGTCAGCGCGATGGCGGCGGCCACCGAGAGGATGAGCAGACAGCGCACGGCGTCGCTGCCCAGCACCACCCGGCGGGGGTCGAGCCGGTCGGCCAGGACGCCGCCGCCGAGCATGAGCAGGGCGCGTGGGGCGGCGCCGGCGGCCATGACCAGGCCGACCTCGGCGGGGCCGGCGGACCGCTGGGCGGACCAGCCGAGGGCGGCGAAGTACACGCTGTCGCCGATCAGTGAGGCGGTGTAGGCGGTGAGCCAGCGCAGCACGTTGCCGTCGCGGTGGGCGGGCGGCGCGGTGGTCCGGCGGGAGAGGGGCGGTTCCGTGAGGACCATGGGGGACTCCGGAGGTCGGGACACGGCGGCGCCGGCGGCCGGGGACCGGCCTGCGCCGGTGCTCGGGGCCGGCCTGTGCCGGCGTCAGGGGCGGAAGGGGAACCCGTACAGGTGGACGGACACGTGCTCGCGGCCCGCGGTGTCCCCGGCGGCCTTGGCGGCGTTGCCGCGCTCCCGCCAGCGTCGGGCGAGGGCCTGCAACTCCTCTCCCAGCTCGGCGAGTTCGGCGGGCTTGAGGTCGAGCAGCCATTCGGAGCTGAAGGCCGCGTCGGTCCACTCCCCGCCCCAGGCGGCGGTCTGGTCGAGGTAGGCGCGGTACTGGGCGACCCGGGAGTCGACCAGGCCCCTGGTCACGGTGCTGACGGCGGCCGCGCCCTCGGGCGTGCCGGCGAGGTCGGACGCGCGGAAGCCCCAGCCCTCCTCGGAGGCGACCTGCCACCACCGCTCCCGCCCGTCGGTGCTCCGGCCGCTCGCCGCGGTGACGAAGCCCTGCTCGGCGAGCTTGCGCAGGTGGTAGCTGACCAGTGACGGAGCCTGGTCGACCTGCTCGGCGAGCTGCGAGGCGGTCGCGCTCCCGGCGGCGAAGAGCAGGCGGTAGAGCTGCATCCGCAGCGGGTTGGTGAACGCCTTCAGGCGGGACAGGTCGGTGATCCGGTCGGGCCGGGGCTTCTCGGGCATGCGTCGACGATAGATCTGAAGGAAAAATTGCGCAATAAAAATTTCAGATATCCGCGTCGGGCACGAGACGGCTGCGGCTGTCAGAGATAGGCGTCAACGGTCCTGTACCCGCCTGCCATTGTCGAAGCCGGTTCCGACGGGCGAGCCCCGATCAGGTCAGGAGTCCTGGACGAGCAGCCTGCCCTGGGCGCCGTCCTCGGACACGAAGGCGAACAGCCTCGGCGACGAGCCGAGGTTGAGGTGGAACGGCACCCAGTTCGAGTCCAGCTGCAGCAGCAGCCGCCAAGGGCCGCCCTCCGGCCACTCGTCGCCCTGGAAGAACAGCGGTGTTCCGCCGATCTTGTCGCCGTCCATCAGCTCGATGCAGCGGTCCCGGTCGGCGGAGGGCAGGGAGTCGAGTTCCTCGTCCGTCATGGAATCGGGCTCGTCGGCGGGTCGGAGGTCGACGGTGAACTCCACCTCCGACCCGTCGACTCCGTACAGCCCGGGGCCGGTCGGCAGCGGGCGCACCGGGCCGGCATAGCCGCCGCCCGGCTGCACGATCACCGCGTTCTCGCCGCCGTCGGGGTCGATGATGTCGGGGTCGAAGAAGTGCTCCTCGTGATCGGCGTGGGTGACGAACACGTAGGCGACCTTTCCGTCGCCGGCCGCTCCGATCACCGGGCCCAGCTCGATCTGACCGACGAACCGCATCGGCCGGTCCCATGCCGCGCTGATCGGCCACTGCGGGCCGGCCAGCCACACGGGCTGGCCGCCGAACTTGGTGGTCGGCGTGGAGATCGGCCGGTCGGTCGCGGAGAAGCCCTTGATGCGCTGTGTTCTCACCATGCCGGGCATCATGCCAAGTGACAGCGACATCACTGCCGCAGGTTGCCTGGACCGCCGCCGCGGGGCCGTCGCCCGGGTCCCGGTGCTCACCGGCCGGGTGCCCGGCGGCCTGGTCCAGGCCCTGCTGAGCATCAACCGCGAGCCCGTCAGGTGAACGGGGCCGCGGTCATCGGGGCCCCGGACTCCTTCGCCGTCTCGACCATGCCCCGGCGTCGTCCCACAGAGGCGAGTCCGAGGACAGGCCCTACGCCAGGCGCGCCGCGGCCAGGGCCAGGGCGCGGTCGAGTGCCGTGTCGGCGTCGCAGGGGACGTCGGGCTGGACGCCGACGCCCTCCCAGTTGGTGCCCGAGACCGGGTTGACCGCGCGGGCGAAGGGCACGCTGAGCTCCAGGTGCGGGTGCACCGTAAAGCCCTCGCGCGGGTGGGCGCCGCCGCGGGTGACCTCCCCGACGACCTCGGCGCGGCCGAGCTGCTGCAGGTCGTAGGCGAGTTCCTCGCCCCCGGAGAAGGTGTCGGCGCTCGTCAGCACGTAGATCGGCTTGGTGCCGCCGAAGCGGGCGCCGGGGACGAACGGGGGCGTCCAGGACTGCGCGCCCACCTCGTCCTTCCGCGAGAACATGGTGTTCAGGTGGGTGCGGCCGTCGAGCAGGTAGGCGCAGACGAAGGCGACCGTGTTCGGGTCGCCGCCGGTGTTGCGGCGCAGGTCCAGGATGAGGGCGCGGGCGGGGGCCACCAGGGAGAGCGCCGCCGTCAGCGGCGGTGCCGCCCAGTCCAGCGGGAACAGCTTGGGGCCGATCTCCAGGACCGCGACGCCGTGGTCGAGGAGTTCCACGCGGGGAACGCCGTTCAGGAAGGTGTCGAACTCCCTTCGCACCATGGCGAGTACCGCCGCACCCGGCTCCGGCGGCACCGGCGCGGCGTGGTACTTGAGGCCCAGGTGCAGGTCGCCGTTGACGGACCGCAGGTCCGCGGTGACCGCTTCGGACAGCTCCTCGGCGGATTCGGTCCGGTAGGCGCCCTCGGCGCTCCGGCGCCTCAGCAGGTCCGCCAGCTGCCCGGCGACGTCGGGGAAGACGTAGTTCTCACGGACCAGGTCGGCTATCGACTCGACGAGGGTGACGGTGTCCAGGGCGGACGGCGTTGTGGTGGAGGTCATGGAGAGGCAGTAGACCAGCGACTTGCCAAAGCGTCAACCGTACTTAACGCTTGATCAGATGAGTTATCGACCGGACGAGACCGTCCAGCAGATCAGCGCGCCGCTGCAGCACGCCGCGCTCGCCCACCCCCTGCGCCAACGCTTGCTCTTCGCCCTGAGCAGCCGTCCGTCGACGATCAGCCGGCTCGCCGCGCAGCTCGGGGCGAACAAGGGCAGCGTCTCGCACCACCTCAGGGTGCTGGGCGAGGCGGGGCTGGTCCAGGACGCGGGAACGCGACGGGTGCGCGGCGGCACCGAGAAGTACTACCGGCGGACCGCCGATCGCTTCTTCGTCGCCGAGCCGCAGGTCGAGGGGACGGCCGCGCTGTTCGGCGCCGTCGCCCAGGAGTTGGACCGCTCGCCCGTCGACCACCTCCTGGCGCTGCGCCACCTCCGACTCAGCCCGGCCAAGGCGGCGCGGCTCGTCGAGGCGCTGGCCGGACTGGTCGACGAGACGGAGGAGGACGCGGAGGGCGAGCCGGTGTACGGCCTCCTGGTGACGCTCTACCAGCAGGCCGGGGCGTAGGGGCGGCCTGCTCGGCCAGGAGGGGGCGAGGGGGCCGGGGCCGTCAGCGCAGGGTGACCTCGCGGGGGCCGTTGAAGGGGGCCAGGGACAGGACGGTCTTCGGGGTGCGCAGCGCGTCGTGCTCGGAGAAGAGCCGGCGGACGGCGGGGAGGTCGACCGGGCCGACGGTCAGGTGGGCGACCTCGTCGTACGGGGCGTGGGGGGTGTTGGTGGAGCCGGTGCCCCAGGTGTCCCAGAGGAGGGTCTCGACCTTGTTCAGGGCCGCGAGGTCGAGCCGGGTGGAGTGGGCGACGAACCACTCGCCGTTGAGCGGGCCCTCCTCGGGCGGGTGGACGCCGAAGGAGCCGGCGGTGGACCGGTCGGCGCGGATCGTGCGCCAGGCCCGGCCGGCGACCAGGAAGCGGTCGCGCGGGACGTCCATCGGGTCGAAGTCCACCCGCCAGGCGGCGGCGACCTTCGGGTCGGCCAGCTGAGGGTCGGCGAGCAGCCAGCCGCGCCGGTCGTCCCAGTACTCGGTGGCCACGTGGTCGCAGTGGAAGCCGTCCGGGCCGAGGTAGCCGGCGAAGCCGCAGCGCAACCGGGCCGGCACGCCGACGTGGCGGAGGAAGGAGCAGAGCAGCAGCGCCAGGTCCCGGCAGACGCCGACGAAGCGGTCGGCGGGCGCGCGCGGGTGGTTGAGCGGGGCCGGGTCGCGGTCGGTGATCAGGTGCAGGATGTCGTCGAGGTAGCGGGTCTCGGCGTCGTGGTGGAGCCGGTTCGCCGGAATGGGGTGGTGGAACAGCCAGCCTTCGAGGCGGTGGATGATCAGGTCGCGGGCGATCCGGGCGAGGCGGCTCGGATCCTTGGGGAGGTCGGCGTAGCGGGGGAGGTGGGCGCCGGGGTCGGAGAAGGTGCTCTGCCCGAGGTAGAAGGCGGGGAAGTCGGCGGAGGGCACGGGGAACTCCCATGGGGCTTCGGCCGCATGATCGATGACTGGGCCGCTGGTCCTCACCGTGGCAAATTTCGGGGGCGATTGTCCAGAAGAGACCGATGGGCAGGGGTGGTTCGGCCCATCGGGGTGGTCGGGTCGGTCCAGCAGGTGGGGGTGGTCCAGGCGGGAGGGGTGGTCCAGGCGGGAGGGGTGGTTCAGCGGGTCGGGGTGGGAGCGCCGCCGCCGTCGACGTGCTCGACCCGGACGCCGGGCAGGGCCCGGGACCAGGCCTTGGCGAGCGGGGCGAGCCGGGTGGCGGAGAGCGGGTCGGGGCCGAGGCCGATCGGGAGGTGGAAGCGGCCGTCGGCGGTCCGGTACGGGTGGGGCCAGGCGTGCAGCCGGGTGGCCCCGGCCTCCTCCAGGGCGGCCAGCAGGGCGCGGACGCGGCCCCGGGCGAGGCCGAGCGACTCCTCGTCGGCGCTGACCACGGCCCAGGCGGCGTGCCGGCGGTGCAGCGGGGGAGCGGCGAGCAGGGCGGGCCACGGGGGTTCGGCGGCACCGGGCGTCTGGGGTGCCTCGGGCGCGTTGGGAGCCTTGGAGGAGCCGGCGGCCTCGGTGGCCTCGGTGGTGAGTTCCCAGGCGCGGTAGAGCTCCTCGGTGAGCAGGTCGCGGGTGTCGGCGCTGACCTGGGTGGTGCAGCTGCGGACCGGGGCGGAGGGGGTGAGGACGGTGAGCGGGCCGGAGGCGGGCGGCGTCGGACCACCGGTGAGGGCGACGGGCCGGCGCCAGTCCCAGCCCGCCCAGGTCTCGGTGAAGCGCTGGAAGAGGTCGTCCTCGGGGCCGTCGGGCGCCTCCAGGACCGTCCGGGCGGCCAGCACCGACCAGGCGAGCGAGGGCAGTTGGCCGAAGGGTGCCGAGTCCAGGCCGCGCGCCCGCGCCCAGGCCTTGACCTGGCGGGCCAGCCGGACGAAGCGGGCGTGGCGGTCGCCGAGCGCCGCCAGGACCGCCTCGGCGTCCGTGACGGCGCTCAGCGCGACGGCCTCCGCCTCGCCCAACTCCGCACGGTGGTCTACGGCTTGGGTCGGATCGAGGGCGCCGGTGAAGACCACCATGAGGTCGACCGACAGGCCGTCGACGGCCAGCCGGAGCCCCGGCACCCGGGCGCCGCGGACCTCGCGCAGCCGCCGGGCCTCCGGCGGCGCGGCCGCCACCCGGGCGCGGACGGCGGGCAGATCGGCGGCGCCGGGCAGCGCCACCACCAGGTCCAGGTCGCCTCCGTCCAACTGGCAGCCGAGCCGCCGGGAGCCGACGGTGTGCACCACGCCCTCGGGCAGGGCCGCCGCGATCCGGCGGGCCAACTCCATTGCTGCCAAGGCTTGTTCGGGCGGCTCCGGGGCCGGTGAGGCGAGCGGCTGCTCGGGCACCGGCCGCACCTCGCCGGTCCCCAGCGAGACCACGGCGCGCGGCCGCATCGGCTCGGTGCCCCGGCGGGAGAGCACCACCAGCTCGCCGACCCGGGCCGAGGCCCCGGTCAGCCGGGCCGCGCAGTCGGCGGCCACCCGCTGCGGGTCGGCGCTGCGCCCGAGGCTCAGGTGCGGGGTGAAGCCCTCCGCCCGGCCGTGGCAGCGCGGGAAGCGCCGTTCCAGCGCGTGCCGCAGTGCCGACCAGGGCGCGGCGGAGGCGGCGGCCGGGTCCAGCCAGACGGTGGCGTCCTCGCGGTGCCCGAAGGTGTGCACGCCCTCCAGCCGGGCGGTGAACGGCGCGACCTCGGCGGCGGCCGCGCCCAGCAGCGGCAGGGCGCGGTCGAACTCGGCCTCCGGGACGAAGCCGAACAGCAGGTTGACGTGCGGGGGCCAGCGGCGCACCTGCGGGTCGTACGCCTCGCGCAGGTGCTGGATCGGCGGCCACAGCTCCTCGGGCGGCAGCCAGGCGACGGCGGTGCGGGCGGTGGGCGCGGCGTCGAGGACCGCGGCTCCGTCGCCGTCGCCGCTTTCGAGGAGGAGGTCGACGGCCACGCCGTAGTGGTCGGAGGGCAGGAGCCCGTCCTCGTCCGGGCGGTCGCCGAGCAGGACGGCCGCGGTGGCGCGGGTGCCGTCGGCGCGGTGCAGGACGCGGTCCAGCCGGCCCGGGCGGCCGGTCAGCGAGGAGACCGCGGCGAGCGGGTTGGCCGTCGGGTCGAAGGTGGGGGTGTCGTCGCCCGGCCCGTGCACCTCGGCCCAGGCGTCCCGCAGGCCGAGCGCGGCGGCCGGGCCGGCCGGGCCGGAGCGGCCGTCGTTGAAGTCCCCGAGCAGCAGCAGCTCTCCCTCCACACCCGCCAATCCCTCGGCGAGCCGGGCGAGTTCGGAGCGGCGGCGGTCGGCGCCGTCCGGTGAGTGGTCGCTGCTGAGGTGGACGGCGGCGACGGTCAGCGGAGCGCCGGGGGCCCGTACCGAGAGGGCCGTGACGGCCTTGTGCGGGCCCAGCGCGTGCCGCCCGGCCGCCAGCACCGGCAGCCGGCTGAGCAGCAGCAGGCCGTGGTCGTCGACCTCCAGCCCGAAACGGGCAGCGCGGTCGGGTACTCGGCCTTCGCCGCGAGTGCCTCGTCCCA
>NZ_JBSFJC010000134.1:0-21368 GCF_053597855.1 Kitasatospora sp. NPDC001225 | reverse complement strand
TACGACCGGCTGCTGATCGCGACGGGCACCCGGGCCAGGCCCTGGCCGGACCCCGCGCAGGCCGCCCTCGACGGGGTGTTCACCCTGCGCACCGCCGACGACGCGGCCGGGCTGGCCGAGCGGCTGGCGGCCGGTCCGCGGCGGGTGCTGGTGATCGGTGCCGGGTTCACCGGCTCCGAGATCGCCTCCGCCTGCCGGGAGCGCGGCGTGGCGGTGACGGTCGCGGAGCGCGGCCCCGCCCCGCTGGTCGGCGCCCTCGGCGGGGCCTTCGGCGCCTTCGCGGCCAGGGTCCAGCGCGCCCACGGGGTCGACCTGCGCTGCGGGGTGACCGTCACCGCGCTCCACGGCCGGGACGGTCGGCTCACCGGCGCCGAACTCTCCGACGGCAGCCGGATCGAGGCGGACGTCGCCGTGGTCGCCCTGGGGGCCGTCCGCAACACCGAGTGGCTGGCCGACTCCGGGCTCGCCGCCGGTCGGCGTGGCATCGCCTGCGACGCCGGCTGCCGCGCCTTCGACATGTACGGGATCGTCACCGACGACGTCTTCGTCGCAGGTGATGTCGCCCGCTTCCCGCACCCGCTCTTCGAGTACCAGCTGCTCTCCCTCGAACACTGGGGCAACGCGGTCGCCCAGGCCGCGGTGGCGGCCCACAACATGGTCAACCCGGGGCCGCGCCGGCTGCCGCACCTGAGCGTGCCCGCCTTCTGGTCCAGCCAGTTCGGCCTCAACATCAAGTCCGTCGGCGTGCCGACCTTCTCCGACCACGTGGTGGTCGCCCAGGGCTCGCCGGAGGAGCGGCGGTTCGTCGCGGTCTACGGGTACCGGGGCCGGATCACGGCCGCCGTGAGCGTGAACCGGGCCAAGTGGCTGGAGCACTACCAGGGGCTGATCGAGACCGCCGCCCCGTTCCCGCCCGACTGGGTCGGCGTGGAGCCACCGCCCTCCCGCACCCCCGTCCCGTCCGACGTGCCCGATCCGAAGGTGCTCTCGCACGGTCCCACCGTCGCGCTCACCGGTCACCTGCCCGACCGGCGGCTGACCTTTCGGCGCTGGGACGGCTGAGCACCGTCCCGGCGCCGCGGACCGCCGCCGCCACCCCCGAGGAGCCCGCCATGGCCACCACCGACACCCCCGGCACCAGCACCGGCACCGGTTCCGCCGGCACCCTGTACCGCCGGATCACCGACTACGCCAACCGCGCCGACCCCTACCCCCTCTATGCCGAACTGCGCGAGCACGGCGTGGCCCGCCAGGACGACGGCGGCTACCTGGTCGGCACCTACGACGAGGTCGCCGCGCTGCTCCACGACCCGCGGATCAGCTCCGACCGCCGCAACCGCACCGACCCGGACGAGGTGCCGGTCGTCCCGGTCGCCTTCATCGGCCGGGACGACCCCGAGCACGAGCGGCTGCGCAACCTGGCCATGCGGCCCTTCGGCCCGCCCCACGCGCCCGGCCGGGTCGACGCCATGCACGACGAGATCACCGCGATCGCCGGGGAGTTGATCGACGGGCTGCGCGGCCGCGACCGGATCGACCTCGTCGAGGACTTCGCCTACCCGCTCCCCGTCACCGTGATCTGCCGGCTGCTCGGGGTGCCGCGCGAGGACGAACCCCGGTTCCACGCCTGGTCCGAGACCCTGATCGAGGGCTTCGACCCCACCCCCGGCACCGACCCGGCCGAGCGGCAGCGGGTGGCCCTCCAGGCCCGGACGGAGATGGGGCTCTACCTCGGCGAACTCGCCGAGAGCCGGCGCGGCAGGCCCTCCGACGACATGCTCTCCGCCTTCGTCAACGACCCCGGCCCGGGGGGCGGCTTCACCACGCCTGAGCTGATGGCCACCGCCGTCCTGCTGCTCATCGCCGGGCACGAGACGACCGTCAACCTGGTCACCAACAGCGTGCTCACCCTGCTGCGCCACCCCGAGGCCCTCCGACTGGTGCGCGAACGGCCCGAGTTGATGCCGGGCATGGTGGAGGAGGTGCTGCGCTACGAGCCCCCGGTCCAACTGCTGCCGCAGCGCACCGCGCTGACCGACGTCGAGGTCGACGGCGTCACCATCCCCAAGGGCGCGCCGCTGGTCCTGGTCCTCGCCGCCGGCAACCGGGACCCGCGGCGGTTCCGCGACCCGGACCGCTTCGACCCGACCCGGCAGGACAACCAGCACCTCGGCTTCGGCAGCGGCGTGCACAGCTGCTTCGGCGCGCCGCTCGCCAGGGTCGAGGGGCAGATCGCCCTCACCGCGCTCGTCCGCCGCCTCGACGACCCCCGCCTGCTCCAGGACCCGCCCGTGTACCGCCGCAGCCCGATCCTGCGCGGGCCCCGCCACCTGCCGCTGGCGGTCTCCGGCATCACGGACTGAGCGTGCCGCCCCAGCCGTCCGGGCGCCCTCGGTCCCGGGGGCCGGGCAGCGCGGCGTACGGGACGAAGGTGCTGGTGTGCTCGTCGACGGCCAGCGGCCGGCCGATGGCCGGGGCGGAGCGCTGCGGGCAGGCCGGGCGTTCGCAGACCTTGCAGCCGAGGCCGATCGGGGTGGCGGCCGCCTCGTCGCCGAGGTCCAGGCCGGCGGAGTAGACCAGTCGGCCGGCATGCCGGATCTCGCAGCCGAGGCCGATGGCGAAGGTCTTGCCGGGGCGGCCCCAGCCGCCGGGCGAGCGGGTGACGGCGCGGGCGGTCCAGAGGTAGCGGCGGCCGTCCGGCATGGCGGCGACCTGGACGTGGACGCGCCCGGGGGCGGCGAAGGCGTCGTAGACGTTCCACAGCGGGCAGGTGCCGCCGGTGCGGGAGAAGTGGAAGGGCGTGGCGGACTGGCGCTTCGAGACGTTCCCGGCCCGGTCGACGCGTACGAAGGAGAACGGCACGCCGCGCAGGCCGGGGCGCTGGAGGGTGCTGAGCCGGTGGCAGACCGTCTCGTAGCCGACGCCGAAGTGGTCGGCGAGGTGCTCGATGTCGTAGCGGGCCGCCTCCGCCTGGGCGTGGAAGGCGGCGTAGGGCAGGACGAGGGCGGCGGCGAAGTAGTTGGCCAGGCCGATGCGGGTGAGCGCGAAGGCGGTGGAGCCCTCCGGGCTGTCCTGGGAGGCGAGTTCGGACAGCAGGGAGTCGTGTTCCAGGTAGGCCAGTTGCGTGGCCATCCGGAAGGCCTGCTGGCCGGGGCGCAGCCGGTCGGACAGCCGGAGGGTCCGGGTAGGCTCGTCGTACCGGTGGAGTTGTCCGCCTCCGGTGGCGATCCGGACCCGGTGCCCGGTGGCGAGCCGTTCGGCCAGCACCGTCCTGACCTCGCCGCGCCGCAGGCCGATGGACGTCGCCAACTCCTCGGCGGCCGTGTCGAGTTCGTGGAGGTAGTTCCGGCGGCGGTAGAAGAACTCGCGGACCTGCTCGTGCGGGGTGTGCGTGTCGACCCCGAGGCCGCGGTCTCCGGCGAGGAGGGCGAGCTGCTCGGCGGCGTCCCGGCGGCCGCGGGCCAGGTCGCTCAACAGCCGTGCCACGGCGGGCAGTCGGGCGGCGAGCTCGTCGAGGTCACCGCCGGTGACCCGGCCGGCCGTGACCTCCTCGCCGAGCGCGTCGCGCAGTTCGGCGGTGAGCCGGGCGCTGTCGGGCGGGGCGAAGTAGCCGGCCTCAACGCCGAAGGCCTCGGTGAGGCGCAGCAGGACGGGCACGGTGAGGGGCCGGGCGTCGTGCTCCAACTGGTTGACGTAGCTGGGCGAGAGGTCGAGCAGCCGGGCGAGGGCGGCCTGGCTGAGGCCGCGCTCCTCGCGCAGGCGGCGCAGCCGTGCACCGGCGAAGGCCTTTCCCATGGTGTCGTTCTCCCCGCTGTGCGCATCGGTCGATCCGGCGCGGGCAGCCTAGCCGCAGGGCAGCCGGTCAGGCCTTCGCAACCTTCGCGGATTCACCGGGAAGCGTTCGCAGAAGTTGGCCGCGGTCCACCGGTGACGGCGGCTCGGCGGGGGTGCCAGAGTCGGTGCTGCGGCCGGGAGGTGCGCAGGACAGCCGCAGAACACCAGGTCGCTCGCGGTCCGGTGGGCTGTCCGGGCCTCCACGTCCCGCGGTGCGCCACCGCAGCCCGGCACCGTCCGGCCGCCCACTCGCCCTCGCGGTGAGGTGCGTCACATCCTTCGCAACGAGCACCCCTGGGGAGCAGACCCATGACTCAGTCGGTCCGGCAGCAGCAGGAGCAGCAGGCGGCGGAGCTCGCCGCCCGGTGGGCCTCCGACCCGCGGTGGGCGGGCATCGAGCGCACGTACACGGCGGCGGATGTGGTCCGGCTGTCCGGGACGGTGCGCGAGGAGCACACCCTGGCCCGGCGCGGCGCCGAGCGGCTGTGGCGGCAGCTGCACGAGCAGGACTACGTCCACGCGCTCGGCGCGCTGACGGGCGGCCAGGCCGTGCAGATGGTGAAGGCCGGGCTGCAGGCGATCTACCTGTCCGGCTGGCAGGTCGCGGCCGACGCCAACCAGGCCGGGCAGACGTACCCGGACCAGAGCCTCTACCCCGCCAACTCCGTTCCCCAGGTGGTGCGTCGGATCAACAACGCGCTGCTGCGGGCGGACGGGATCGACGCGGCGGAGGGCAACGGCGGCCCGGACTGGCTGGTGCCGATCGTCGCCGACGCGGAGGCCGGCTTCGGCGGCCCGCTGAACGCCTTCGAGCTCACCAAGGGCATGATCGCGGCCGGCGCGGCGGGCATCCACTACGAGGACCAGCTGGCCTCCGAGAAGAAGTGCGGCCACCTCGGCGGCAAGGTGCTCGTCCCCACCGCCCAGCACATCCGCACCCTGAACGCCGCCCGCCTGGCCGCCGACATCGCCGACGTGCCGACCCTGATCGTCGCCCGCACCGACGCGCTCGCCGCCAACCTGCTGACCAGCGACGTGGACGAGCGCGACGCCCGGTTCTGCACCGGCGAGCGGACGGCCGAGGGCTTCTACCGGGTCGAGCCCGGCATGGCCCCGGTGATCTCGCGCGGCCTGGCCTTCGCCCCGTACGCGGACCTGCTCTGGGTGGAGACCGGCACCCCGGACCTGGAGCAGGCCCGGGAGTTCGCCGAGGCGGTCAAGGCCGAGCACCCGGACACGATGCTCGCCTACAACTGCTCGCCCTCCTTCAACTGGAAGGCCGCGCTGGACGACGACCAGATCGCCAAGTTCCAGCGGGAGTTGGGGGCGATGGGCTACCGCTTCCAGTTCATCACGCTGGCCGGCTTCCACGCGCTCAACCACTCGATGTTCCAGCTCGCCCGCGGCTACGCCGAGCACGGGATGACGGCCTATGTCGACCTCCAGGAGGCCGAGTTCGCGGCCGTGCCGGACGGCTACACCGCCGTGAAGCACCAGCGCGAGGTCGGCACCGGGTACTTCGACCTGGTCTCCACCGCGCTCAACCCGAACGCCGAGACGCTCGCCCTGACCGGCTCCACCGAGGCCGAGCAGTTCCACTGAGTCCGAAGGAGGCCGCCGGGCCCGAAGCGGGCCGCCGAGCCGGAAGGACAGCACCACCGAGCCACCCTAGCGGCCGCTTTGGGGAGCGGACGCCGCCCACCCCGCCGCCCGGGGCCTCGTTGAGGGACGAGGCCCCGGGCGCCTCCCACCCGCCCCTGGAGCACCGGATGAGCCAGCCCAGCCGCATCGAGGTCCTCGGAGAACACGAGGACCGCTTCGACGAGATCCTCACCCCCGAGGCGCTCGCCTTCCTCGCCCGTCTGCACGACCGGTTCGCCGCCCGTCGCACCGCGCTGCTCGCCGAACGCGACCGGCGCCACGCCGAGTTGGCGGACGGCGGCAGCCTCGACTTCCTCCCCGGGACCCGCGCCGTCCGCGAGGACAGCACCTGGCGCGTGGCCGGCGCCGGGCCGGGCCTGGCCGACCGCCGGGTGGAGATCACCGGCCCGCCCGAGCGCCGGATGACCGTCAACGCGCTCAACTCCGGTGCCAGGGTGTGGCTCGCCGACTTCGAGGACGCCACCGCCCCCACCTGGCACAACCTGGTCTCCGGGCAGCTCAACCTGCTCGACGCGGTCGAACGCCGGATCGACGACACCACCCCGGAGGGCAAGCGCTACCGGATCGGCGACTCCCCCGCCACCATCGTCGTCCGCCCGCGCGGCTGGCACCTCGACGAGCAGCACCTGCTGGTCGACGGCCGCCCCGCCGTCGGCGCCCTGGTCGACTTCGGCCTCTACCTCTTCCACTGCGGCAAGCGGCAGATCGAGCGCGGCAGCGGCCCGTACTTCTACCTGCCCAAGCTGGAGGACCACCGCGAAGCCCGGCTCTGGAACGAGGTCTTCGCCTTCGCCCAGGCCGAGTTGGGCATCCCGCACGGCACGATCCGGGCCACCGTGCTGATCGAGACCATCACCGCGGCCTTCGAGATGGACGAGATCCTCTACGAGCTGCGCGAGCACGCCGCCGGGCTCAACGCCGGGCGCTGGGACTACCTGTTCAGCCTGATCAAGAACTTCGCCCAGCACGGCCCGCGCTACGTCCTGCCGGACCGCGCCACCCTCACCATGACCCAGCCCTTCCTGCGCGCCTACACCGACCTGCTGGTGCACACCTGCCACCGGCGCGGCGCCCACGCCATCGGCGGCATGGCCGCCGCCATCCCCCAGCGCGCCCCGGAGGCCAACGCGGTGGCCCTCACCAAGGTGCGCGCCGACAAGGAGCGGGAGGCCGGCGACGGCTTCGACGGCTCCTGGGTCGCCCACCCCGGCCTGGTCGCCACCTGCCGCACCGCCTTCGACGACGTCCTCGGCGACCGGCCGAACCAGCTCGACCGCACCCGCGAGGACGTCGAGGTCACCGCCGCCGACCTGCTCGGCGTGCACAGGCTGTCCGCCGGCCTGCCGACCGACCAGGGGCTGCGCTCCAACATCGCCGTCGCCCTGCGCTACCTCACCGCCTGGCTCGGCGGTTCCGGAGCCGTCGCCGTCTTCGGGCTGATGGAGGACGTCGCCACCGCCGAGATCGCCCGCTGCCAGATCTGGCAGTGGCAGCACCACTGCACCCGGCTGACCGGCGGCTCGCTCGTCACCCCGGACATGGTGCGGCGCCTGATCGACCGGGAGCGCGCCACGCTGCTCGCCGAGGGCGCCGACCCGACGCTGGTGGACGACGCCGTGCGGATCCTGGAGGACACCGCCCTCGGCGCCGACCTGCCCGCCTTCCTCACCACCGAGGCCTACGCCCGCCACCTCGTGCGGATCCGCACCGCGGCCTGAGCCGCCCCACCACGGAGGCAGTGCACCATGAACGACATCCGCCGCGTCGCGGTCGTCGGCGCCGGACAGATGGGCGCCGGCATCGCCGAGGTCTTCGCCCGCGCCGGGCTCGACACCGTCGTCTGCGAGGCCGGCCGGGACGCCCTGCGCACCGCCCGGGCCCGGATCGACCGCTCGCTGCACCGCGCCGCCGACCGCGGCCGGATCAGCGAGGAGCAGCGCACCGACGCCTGGGCCCACCTGCTGTTCGCCGACGACCTGGAGGCGCTCGCCGACCGCCAGTTGGTGGTCGAGGCCGTCGTCGAGGACGAACGGGTCAAGACCGAGATGCTCAGCACCCTGGACAAGGTGCTCGTCGCCGAGGACGCCGTCCTGGCCACCAACACCTCGGCCATCCCGGTCACCCGCCTCGGCATCACCACCGGCCGTGCCTCCCACGTCCTGGGCCTGCACTTCTTCAACCCGGCCCCGGTGATGCCGCTGGTCGAGCTGGTGGCCTCGCTGCACACCGCCCCGACCGTCCTCGACCGGGTGGCGGCCTTCGCCCGAGGCGCCCTCGGCAAGCACGTCGTCCACTCCCGCGACCGGGCCGGCTTCGTGGTCAACGCCCTGCTGGTGCCGTACCTGCTCGCCGCGATCCGGATGGCCGAGGCCGGCCACGCCAGCCCCGAGGACATCGACGCCGGGATGGTCCACGGCTGCGCCCACCCCATGGGGCCGCTCCAACTCGCCGACCTGATCGGCCTGGACACCGTCGAGGCGATCGCCCGGTCGATGTACGAGGAGTACAAGGAGCCGCTGTACGCGCCCCCGCCGCTGCTCTCCCGCATGGTCGAGGCCGGACTGCTCGGCCGCAAGAGCGGACGGGGGTTCCACGCGCACGCCTCGGCGTGACGAGCGCGCCCCGCCGGTGCCCGGCTCCCGTCGCGGAGGGCCGGGCACCGGCGGGGCGGCGTGGTTTCAGGCGGTGACGCGTCCGGGCGCTCCAGCCGCTCCGGGTACTCCAGCCGCTCCAGCCGCTCCGGCTGAAAGAACGTCCGCCCGGTGGCAGTCCGGCCGGGGCCCCTGGTGCGGTACGCCCGGCCCCTCCCGCCGCCGGGCCCGGTCGCGTTCCGCCCCGTCGAGGACGGCCCGGTGGACGGCGCGGGCCAGCCGGGAGCCCCAGACCGACCGCGGGCCGCCGAAGGGGTCGGCCGCCTCGCCGTCGACCGGGGTGCGGACGGCCACGCACACGGCGTCGGACGGGGTGCCCGAGCACGAGTAGCCGGCGTCCAGGAGGGCCTGCACCTTCGCCTCGGCGGCCGTCGCCAGCAGGTTCACCAGCCCCGCGTCGGCCATCGGCGCGGGCACGACCGCGAGGATGTTGATCGTCCCCGGGACGTACGGTCCGGGTGGTGCCGCGGCTGCCGCGGCCCAGGTCGGGACGCCGATGCCGGTCGTCACCAGGGCGACGGCGCCGCCGTCCTCACCCCAGGTGCAGTCGTCGACCTCCGCGGCGGTCATCAGCCCGACGCCCGGCCCGCGCAGGCCCTCGGCCTCGGCCAGCTCCGCCAGGTGCCGCTCCGGGTCCATCCGGCTGTAGCCGGGCCGGACCTGGGCGTTCACCACCCAGCCGCGCTCGCCGATCCCGCCGCCCAGCACGGCGCTGCTGACCATCCGCCAGCCCGGGCCGGCCTTCCACACCAGCAGGTGACGACACGAGCCGTCCTCCGACCGCGCGGACCGGAGGACGGCGGGTCGCCGCAGCTCGGACACCAGGCTGTTCGCTGTGATCACCTCAGAGGCAGGGGGCGGTCGGGCCGGCCCGGTCCGGCGGCGAGGTGCGGTGATCACCGGCGGAGGAGGCCCTGTGGATCCTAGCCCCGCGAGACCGGTCCACAGGATTCGCGGTTCAGCAGGCTCCACAGATCCGCAGGATTCGCAGGATTCGCGGATTCGCAGCCCGGAGCTGTCCGGATTCCGCGGATTGGCCTGCTGGATCCCCGCCCGCCGGCGCGGCAGCCTGGAGCGTACGAGCCCGTCAGGGCGGTCCCGACGCTCCCGAGGAGTCCCGTGATCGAGCACCACGTCCGCGTCCACCCCAGCGCCGACCGGCTGCCGCGAGAGGAGCAGTTGGCCTGGAAACTGGCCGCCGTCGCCACTGCCACCGAGGAACCGGCCCCGGCCGCCGTGGGCATGGCCGTCAACCGGGTCGTCGACAACGCCTCGGTCGCGGTCGCGTCGCTGCTGCGCCGGCCGGTGGCGGTGGCCCGGTCCCAGGCGCTCGCGCACCACGGGGCGCCCGGCGCCCGGGTGTTCGGCAGCCTGGCCCGGGTCTCCCCCGAGTGGGCGGCCTGGGCCAACGGCACCGCCGTGCGCGAGCTGGACTTCCACGACACCTACCTCGCCGCCGACTACTCCCACCCCGGGGACAACATCCCGCCGCTGCTGGCCGTCGCCCAGCACGCCGGGCGCACCGGCGCCGACCTGCTGCGCGGCATCGTCGCCGCCTACGAGGTCCACGTCGCCCTGGTCAAGGGCATCTGCCTGCACGCCCACCGGATCGACCACGTCGCGCACCTGAGCGCGGCCACCGCCTGCGGGCTCGGCGCGCTGCTACGGCTGCCGACGGAGACGGTGTACCAGGCGGTGCAGCAGGCCGTGCACACCACGACGGCGACCCGGCAGTCCCGCAAGGGCGAGATCTCCAGCTGGAAGGCCTTCGCCCCGGCCTTCGCCGGCAAGGCCGCGATCGAGGCGGTGGACCGGGCGATGCGCGGCGAGACCTCGCCCTCCCCGGTCTACGAGGGCGAGGACGGCTTCCTCGCCTGGATGCTCGACGGCCCGGACGCCGACTACACCGTGCTGCTGCCCGAGCCCGGCGAACCGCGCCGGGCGATCCTGGACACCTACACCAAGGAGCACTCCGCCGAGTACCAGGCCCAGGCGGTCATCGACCTGGCCCGGCGGCTGCGCGAGAAGACCGGGCCGCTGGAGCGGGTGCGCTCGGTGGTGCTGCACACCAGCCACCACACCCACCACGTGATCGGCTCCGGCGCCAACGACCCGCAGAAGTACGACCCGACGGCCAGCCGGGAGACCCTCGACCACTCGATCCCGTACATCCTCGCCGTCGCCCTGGAGGACGGCGGCTGGCACCACGAGCGCTCCTACGCCCCCGAGCGGGCCGCCCGGCCGTCGACCGTCGCCCTGTGGCGGAAGATCAGCACGGTCGAGGACCCGGAGTGGACCCGCCGCTACCACGACCCCGACCCGCAGCACCGGGCCTTCGGCGGCCGGGTCGTGATCACCCTGGACGACGGCTCCGTCATCGAGGACGAGCTGGCCATCGCCGACGCCCACCCGGCCGGCGCCCGCCCCTTCGACCGCCCCGCGTACCAGCGGAAGTTCCGCACCCTCACCGAGGGCGTCGTCACCCCCACCGACCAGGACCGCTTCCTCACCGCCGCGGCCGGTCTCGCCGAGCTGACGGCCGCCGGCCTCGACGAACTGTTCCCGGCCGTCGACTTCGAGGCCGTCCGCGAGTTCGACCGCACCCTGCCGAAGGGCCTGTTCTGATGCTGCACACCCGCACCACCGCCGCCGAACGCCGCCGGGCGCTGCGCGAACAGCTCGCCTCCGGACGGCTGCTGCGCGTCCCCGGCGCGATCAACCCGATCTCCGCCCGGCTCATCCAGGACACCGGCTTCGACGCCGTCTACCTCTCCGGCGCCGTCCTCGCCGCTGACCTCGGCCTGCCGGACATCGGCCTGACCACCTCCACCGAGGTCGCCGCCCGCGCCCAGCAGACCACCCGGGTCACCGACCTCCCGGTGCTGATCGACGCCGACACCGGCTTCGGCGAGCCGATGAACGCCGCCCGTACCGTCCAGCTCCTGGAGGACGCGGGCCTGGCCGGGCTGCACCTGGAGGACCAGGTCAACCCCAAGCGCTGCGGCCACCTCGACGGCAAGACCATCGCGCCCCGCGAGGAGATGGTCCGCCGGCTGCGCGCCGCCGTCGACGCCCGCCGCGACCCCGACTTCCTGCTGATGGCCCGCACCGACGCCCGCTCCGTCGAAGGACTCGGCGCCGCGATCGACCGGGCCAAGGCCTACGTCGACGCCGGAGCCGACGCGATCTTCCCCGAGGCCCTCGCCGACGAGGCCGAGTACGAGGCGTTCCGCAAGGCCGTGGACGTGCCGCTGCTCGCGAACCTCACCGAGTTCGGCAAGACCCCGCTGCTGGACACCCGCACCCTGGAGAGCCTCGGCTACAACATCGCCCTCTACCCGGTCACCCTGCTGCGGCTCGCCATGGGCGCGATCGAGGACGGGCTGCGCACCATCGCCACCGAGGGCACCCAGGAGCCGCTGCTGCCGCGCATGCAGACCCGCTCCCGGCTGTACGAACTCCTCGGCTACGCCGACTACGCGGCCTTCGACTCTGCCGTCTTCGACTTCACCCTCCCGCCCGGCACCTGACCCGCACCGGAGACCAGCCATGCCCACCACCGCACCCGAGGTCCACCGCGGCCTCGCCGGTGTCGTCGTCGACACCACCGGGATCTCCACCGTCATCCCGGAGACCAACTCCCTCACCTACCGCGGCTACCCCGTCCAGGACCTCGCCGCCCACCGCTCCTTCGAGGAGGTCGCGTACCTGCTCTGGCACGGCGAACTGCCCGACGGCGCCCAGCTGCGCGAGTTCCGGGCCCTCGAACGCGCCCTGCGCCCGCTCGACCGCACCACCGCCGAGCTGCTCGCGAAACTGCCCGAGACCTGCCACCCGATGGACGTGCTGCGCACCGCCGTCAGCTTCTTCGGCGCCGAGGACCCGACCGAGGACGACGGCCGCCCGGCGTCCGGCCTCGCCAAGTCCCTGACCCTGCTGGCGAGACTGCCCACCGTCGTCGCCGCCGACCAGCGCCGTCGCCGGGGCCTCGCCCCGATCGCCCCGGACCCGGACCTCGGGTACGCGGAGAACTTCTTCCACATGTGCTTCGGCGCCGTGCCCGCCCCCGAGGTGGTCCGCTGCTTCGAGGTCTCGCTGGTGCTGTACGCCGAGCACAGCTTCAACGCCTCCACCTTCACCGCCCGCGTCGTCACCTCCACCCTCTCCGACCTCTACAGCGCCGTCACCGCCGCAATCGGCGCGCTCAAGGGCCCGCTGCACGGCGGCGCCAACGAGGCCGTGATGCACATGCTGGAGGAGATCGGCGACCCGGCCCGCGCCGCCGACTGGCTCGACGACGCCCTCGCCTCCCGGCGGAAGGTCATGGGCTTCGGCCACCGGGTCTACCAGCACGGCGACTCCCGCGTCCCGATCATGCAGGCCGCCCTCGACGAGCTGGTGGCCCTGGCGGCCGACCCCGGGACGACCCGGCTGGCCGCCCTGCACGCGGCGCTGCGCGAGGCGGTACTGGACCGCAAGGGCATCCACCCCAACCTCGACTACCCCGCGGGCCTCGCCTACCACCTGATGGGCTTCGACACCCCGGTCTTCACCCCGCTCTTCGTGCTGAGCCGGGTCACCGGCTGGACCGCCCACATCACCGAACAGCTCGCCCACAACGCCCTGATCCGCCCGCTCGCCTCCTACGACGGCCCGGAACAGCGGCCGGTGCCGGCCTCCGCGTAGGAGACCGGCACCGCCGTCCGGTCAGGCCCGCGGGGTGGTGAAGCGGTAGCCGGAGTCGATCAGGGAGGGGAGGAAGCGTGTGAGGGCGGCCACCGTCTGCGAACGGTCGCCTCCGCCGTCATGGGTGAGCACGATCGCTCCCGGGCGCATCTCCTTCGTGAGCCGACCGAGGATCACGTCCGTCCCCGGCTCGGCCCAGTCCTCCGGGTCGACCGTCCAGCCCATCGGCCGCATCCCGAGCTCGCTGCTCGTCCTGAGCGTCCTCGGGGCCCAGTCCCCGCCCGGGGCCCGGAACCAGGCGGGCGACTTGCCGGTGATCCCGGCGAGGAGGTCGGAGGTGCGCGTCAGCTCCTCCCGCACCTGGGCGTCGTCGGGAAGGTGACGGAGGTCCGGATGGCTCCAGGTGTGGTTGCCGATGCGGTGCCCCCGCGCCGCGATCTCCCGGACCAGGTCGGGACGGGCGGCCGCGTTCTCGCCGATCAGGAAGAACGTCGCCCGGATCCCGTGCTTCTCCAGCAGCGCCAGGACGTCGGGGGTGTGGCGCGGATGGGGACCGTCGTCGATGGTGAGGGCCACCACCTTCCCCTCCTCCGCGAGTTCGAACAGCGGCCGGCTCTCCGCCTCGGTCAGCACCCTGGGGGCTTCCGGGGCGGCTTCCGGCGCGGTTTCCGGGGCGGTTTCCGGGGCGGTTTCAGGCGCGGCCGCCGGTGCGGCCGCCGGGGGCGCGGCCGCGGGCGGCGGCCCGGCGTTCCCTCTCGGCGCGGTACCGGGTTCCCCGGCCCGCCGTGCTCCCCCGCACCCTGCGGCGCCGAGGACCGACAACCCGGCCGCGGCCAGGATCAGCCTTCGCGAGACAATCTGATGATCTGACATTTTCTGGGTGTCCCCCGGGGCCTGACGCCCCCTCCCGGCGTTCACCCCGAGGGACCCACATCACCACCCGGAAGGGCCCAGGGCCACACGGTCGGCGGCACGGTGCCGGGTCCGTCACCGTCGCCCGGCCGACGGCACCCGGGTGCCGCCCGCCGCCCGCCGCCGGTGCGACGTCTCGGCGGCACCGGTCAGCGGCGCCCCTCCCGATCGCCGTCACGACCCTCGGCCACGACCGGGTACGGCACCCTGGTGCGCCGGTCCGGGTCCACCAGCAGTCGGCCGCCGACGGGGGGCCGGGCCCGCTGGGCGCAGTCGGTGCGCTCGCAGATCCGGCAGCCCAGGCCGATCGGCGTGGCCGTCTCCCGGCCGTCCAGGGCGATGCCCTCGGCGTAGACCAGGCGGTGGGCGTGGCGCAGCTCGCAGCCGAGCGCGACGGCGAACTCGCTGCGCGGCGCGCGGTGGCCGAAGCCGCCGTGGGTGACGGTGCGGGCGATCCAGAAGTACCGCTTGCCGTCCGGCATTTCGGCGATCTGGGTGAGGATCCGCCCCGGCGCCGAGAAGGCCTCGTAGACCGTCCAGAGCGGGCAGGTGCCACCGAGGCGGGAGAAGTGGAAGTCGGTCGCGGACTGCCGCTTGGAGATGTTGCCCGCCCGGTCGGCGCGCAGGAAGGAGAACGGCACGCCCCGACGGCCGGTGCGCTGCAGGGTGCTCAGCCGGTGGCAGACCGTCTCGAAGCCGACCCCGAAGCGGGCGCCGAGCAGGTCGATGTCGTAGCGCAGTTCCTCGGCGGCGGCGTGGAAGGCCGAGTAGGGCATCAGCAGCGCACCGGCGAAGTAGGTGGCGAGGCCGATCCGGGCGAGGTCCGCCGCCTGGGGCGAGGTGAGGTCGGGCCCTGCCGCCGAGACCAGCGCGTCGAGCAGCGGCCGGTGCTCCAGCAGCGCGAGCTGGGTGGCCAGTTGGAAGGCCCGCTGGCCGTCGGTCAGCCACGCGGAGAGGCGGAGGGTGCCGCTCGCCGGATCGAACCGGCGCATCTCCGCCTGCTGCCGGTGGTCCGCGTCGACCACCCGCACGCCGTGCCGTTCGCCGAGTGCGGCCGCCAGCGCGGCGGCGAGGCCACCCGCTGTGGTCGCCCCGAGCGCGGTCGCGGTGCGCTCGGCCTCCTCCTCCAGGGCCGGGATGTGGTTGTGGTGCGTGTAGAAGAAGTCCCGTACCTCGTCGTGGGGTTCGGCCGGGCTGAGCGCGGCGGTCCCGGCGGTGTCGCCGAGATCGGCGACCCTGGCGGCCGCCTCCCGGTAGCGGCGGTACAGCGCGACGAGCGCCCGGGCCACGTCGGGGTGGTCCCGGCTCACCTCCACGACGTCCTCGGCCGGGACGGGGGCGCCGCACGCCTCGTCGGCGAGGGCGGCGCGCAGGTCGGTGGCGAGGCGCTCCTCGTCGGCCTCGGAGAAGAACTCCGGGTCCACGCCGAACACCTCGGCGATCCGCAGCAGCACGGCGGCGGTGAGCGGGCGCTGGCTGTGCTCGATCTGGTTGAGGTAGCTGGTCGAGATGCCGAGCTCGTGGGCCAGCTCGACCTGGTTCATGCCGTGCTCGCGGCGCAGCCGGCGCAGCTTGGCGTGGGCGAAGATCTTGCGCCCGACGGGACGTGCCATGGTGCGACGCACCCCTCTTCTCTGTTCTTCCCCGGTCTTCTCTTCCCCGGATGGTTGCGAAGGCCTACACCGGCACCTGGCCGGCGGTCATCCGGTGGGCCCGTACGGCCGCCTCGACCCGCACGGCGTCGGCGGCCGCCCGCACCTCGTGGACCCGTACGGCCCAGGCGCCCTGCGCGGCGGCCAGGACGGCGGCGGCCGAGGTCGCGTCGTCCCGCTCCCGGGCCGGGCGGGGCGCGCCGGTGGCCGGGTCGGCGAGCAGTTCGCCGAGGAAGCGCTTGCGGGAGGGCCCGACCAGGAGCGGGCGGTCCAGCACGGCCCAGGCGTCCAGGGCGGCGAGCAGCGCCCAGTCGTCGCCCCGGCCCTTGGCGAAGCCGAGGCCGGGGTCGAGGACGACCTGCTCCGGGTCGACGCCGGCCGACACCACGGCGTCCAGTTGGCGCCCCACTTCGGCGACCACCTCGGCGACGACGTCCCCGTAGCCGGCCAGGTCGTCCATCCCCTGGGACTGCCCCCGCCAGTGCATGACGACGAACGGCACGCCGGCCCGCGCGGCCGTCTTCGCCATGGCCTCGTCCGCCCGGCCGCCGCTGACGTCGTTGACGATCCGGGCCCCGGCGTCCACCGCGGCCTCGGCGACCCGGGCGCGCATCGTGTCGATGCTCACCAGGACGCCTTGCCGGGCGAGTCCGCGCACCACCGGCAGCACCCGCGCGAGCTCCTCCTCGACCGGCACCCGACGGGCGCCGGGGCGGGTCGACTCGCCGCCCACGTCCACCATGTCGGCCCCCCGCGCGGCCAGCGCCAGTCCGTGCTCCACCGCCCGGCCCGGGTCCAGCCAGCATCCCCCGTCCGAGAACGAGTCCGGGGTGACGTTGAGGATTCCCATGACCGCGCAGCGACCCCAGTCGGGAAGTCCGGGAAGGGCGTACGAATGTCTTTCCATGCCCCTATTGTGCAGCCTCCGGAGGCCGCTCCGCGACCATCCCCGAAGGCCATCGACCGTCATTGGCGAAAACCCGCGTATCACACTGTGGACTTTCCACCACGCCATTCCGACCGGGCGTATACCGTCCTGTCATGACACTCGGGAAACCCTCCACGCGCACCGACCGGGCGGCAACCGTCCGCGATCTCCTGGCCACCGGAAAGCACTCCTATTCGTTCGAGTTCATGCCACCGCGGAACGCCGAGGCGGAAGCCGGCCTGTGGAACGCGATCCGCCGACTGGAGGCGCTCTCCCCCACCTTCGTCTCGGTGACCTACGGTGCGGGCGGCTCGACCCGGGAGCGGACGGTGAACGTCACCGGCCGCATCGCCCAGGAGACGACCCTCACCCCGGCCGCCCATCTGACCGCCGTCGGCCACAGCGTCGGCGAGCTCAGGAACATCCTCGGGCACTACGCCGACCAGGGAGTACGGAACATCCTGGCCCTGCGCGGCGACCCTCCGGGCGACCCGCTGGGCGCCTGGGTCCGGCATCCGGGCGGGGTCGAGTACGCCGCCGACCTGGTTCACCTCATCAAGGACTCGGGCGACTTCTGCGTCGGGGTGGCGGCTTTCCCGGAAATGCACCCGCGGTCACCGGACTGGGACTCCGAAATCCGGCACTTCGTCACGAAGTGCCGTTCCGGAGCCGACTACGCGATCACCCAGATGTTCTTCGAGGTGGACAGCTACCTCCTTTTCCGGGATCGCCTCCAGAAGTCCGGATGCGATATTCCGGTGATTCCGGAGATCATGCCGGTGACCAGTATCCGGTCACTGCGCCGAATTCCGACCCTGAGCACCGCTGCCATTCCCACGGCCCTCTCCGACCGCATGCTGGAACAGCAAAACGATCCCGCAGCCGTACGCTCCATCGGGATCGAGCACGCCACCGCCATGTGCCGGCGGCTGCTTTCCGAAGGCGTGCCCGGGCTGCATTTCATGACCATGAACTTCTCCACGGTCACCACCGAGATCTATCAGAACCTCGGCCTGCCCCGGTCCGGCTGAACGGGCATGCGGGCCGCGCCGCGACGCGGCCCGCATGCCGTGGCGGGCGTCCCGAACCGGCGGAAGAGTCCCCGCCCGGCCGCGTCAGCCGGCGAGTTCCTCGCGCAGCAGGCGGGCGGCGCCGACCAGGCTCTCCAGCGAGGCCCGGGTCTCCGGCCAGCCGCGGGTCTTCAGTCCGCAGTCAGGGTTGACCCAGAGCCGTTCGGCCGGGATCGCGGCCAGGCCCGCGCGCAGCAGGGAGACGGCCTCCTCGGTGCTGGGGACGCGCGGGGAGTGGATGTCCCAGACGCCGGGGCCGACCTCGCGCGGGTAGCCCGCCTCGGCCAGCTCGCCCGCCACCTCCATGTGGGAGCGGGTCGCCTCCAGGGAGATGACGTCGGCGTCGAGGTCGTCGATCGCCGTCATGATGGCGCCGAACTCGGCGTAGCACATGTGGGTGTGGATCTGGGTGTCGGCGCGGACGCCGGAGGTGGCCAGGCGGAAGGCCTCGGTGGCCCAGTCCAGGTACGCCGGGCGGGCGGCGGCCCGCAGCGGGAGGGTCTCGCGCAGGGCCGGCTCGTCGACCTGGACGACGGCGGCGCCCCCGGCCTCCAGGTCGACGACCTCGTCGCGCAGGGCGAGGGCGACCTGGCGGGCGGTGTCGGCGAGCGGCTGGTCGTCGCGGACGAAGGACCAGGCGAGCATGGTGACCGGGCCGGTCAGCATGCCCTTCACGGGGCGGTCGGTCAGGCCCTGCGCGTAGCGGAACCAGTCGACGGTCATCGGGTGCGGCCGGGAGATGTCCCCGGCGAGGACCGGCGGGCGCACGTACCGGGTGCCGTAGGACTGCACCCAGCCGTGCCGGGTGGCCAGGTAGCCGGTGAGCTGCTCGGCGAAGTACTGGACCATGTCGTTGCGCTCGGGCTCGCCGTGCACCAGGACGTCCAGTCCGGCCTTCTCCTGGTACGCGATGACCTCGCGGACCTCGGCCTCCATCCGCTCCTGGTACGCGGCGCCGTCGATCCGACCGGCCGTCAGGTCGGCCCGGGCGACGCGCAGTTCGGTGGTCTGCGGGAAGGAGCCGATGGTGGTGGTCGGCAGCAGCGGCAGGCCGAGCCGGGCGCGCTGGGCCTCGGCCCGCTGCGGGTAGGCCTGGGCGCGACGGGCGTCCGCGTCGGTGACGGCGGCGATCCGGGCGCGCACCGCCGGGTCGCGGGTGATCGGCGAGCCCGCGCGGGAGGCCAGGTCGGCCCGGTTGGCCGCGAGGTCGGCGGCGATCGCGCCGGTGCCCTCGCGCAGGCCGCGAGCGAGCAGCGCCGCCTCGGTGGCCTTCTGCTTGGCGAAGGCCAGCCAGCGGGCGATCTGCGGGTCGATGTCGCGTTCGAGGGTGGCGTCGATCGGCACGTGCAGCAGGGAGCAGGACGGCGCGACGTCGACGGTGTCGGCGAGGCCCAGCAGGGTCGCCAGGGTCGTGAGGGACTTCTCCAGGTCGTTGATCCAGATGTTGCGCCCGTCGATCACCCCCGCCACCAGTCGCTTGCCGGGCAGGCCGCCGGCGGCGGCGAGGTCCTCCAGGTTGGCGGCGGCCGGACCGGTGAAGTCCAGTGCCAGGCCCTCGATCGGGGCCTTCGCCAGGACCGGCAGGGCGTCGCCGAGCCGGTCGAAGTAGCTGGCGACCAGCAGCTTGGGCCGGTCGGTGAGGGCGCCCAGCTCGCGGTAGGCGCGGGCGGCGGCGTTGAGCTCGGCCGGGGTGCGGTCCTGGACCAGCGCGGGCTCGTCCAGCTGCACCCAGTCGGCGCCGGCGGCGCGCAACCCGGCCAGCAGCTCCGCGTAGACGGGCAGCAGCCGGTCCAGCAGGGTGATCGGCTGGAAGTCGGCGGCCACCCCGGGCGCCGGCTTGGCGAGCAGCAGGTAGGTGACCGGCCCGACCAGCACCGGCCGGGCCGCGTGGCCGAGCAGCAGCGCCTCGCGCAGTTCGCCCACCGCCTTGGCCGGGTTCGCCGTGAACACCGTGTCCGGCCCCAGCTCCGGCACCAGGTAGTGGTAGTTGGTGTCGAACCACTTGGTCATCTCCAGCGGGGCGACGTCCTGGTTGCCGCGCGCCATGGCGAAGTACCCGTCCAGCGGGTCGGCTTCGACGGCGGCCCGGTGCCGGGGCGGGATCGCGCCGACGGCGACCGTGGTGTCCAGTACGTGGTCGTAGAACGAGAAGTCACCGGTCGGGACCTCTTCGACGCCGGAGTCGGCGAGCTGCTGCCAGTTCCCCCGGCGCAGGTCGGCGGCGGTGGCCAGCAGCACCTCGGCGGTGACCGAGCCCTTCCAGTAGCCCTCGATGGCCTTCTTGAGCTCCCGGCCCCGGCCCTGGCGGGGGTAGCCGTACGCGGTGGCGACGCTCGCCGCGGCTGCGGACTTCGTGGTCAAGGGACTCTCCTTCGCGAGTCTGTTCTCCTCAGGTACCCGGAGACGGCACGAAGGCGCGAAGGGATGACGTACCCGGCGGCGGCCGTCACGGGAACGTACGGGCCTGGTCCGCCTGGTATGGTCGCCGACCCGCCCACGAGGTCACCGGATAGCCGCGCGCGGGTCGTCCGCGGGCGGGCAGTGGCAGGTCTTCGGACTCGCGGGCGCGTCCGTCCCGTGAAGGGCGGACACCTACTGGCCGTCGCTTCCCAGACCCGTCCCGGGTCCAGTGCGTATGACGGCGGTCGTTCCCACTCACCGCTGCGGGGCAGTCCCGGACTGGCCAGTCGAAAGGCGTCACCGGGTTCCCTCTTGCGACGCCCTGCCTGGCGGACAGGGCGAACCAGCTGCACCGTCAGCTTAGGGGCAAAGCGCCGGGCCCGGCGCGGGAATCTCGGAACCCGTCCGCATGGTGGAACGCCACCACGGCTCGCGGGGCCGGTGGTCAGGTCCGCGTCGGGGTGTCCGGCGTGCCGGGCAGGGCGGCGCGGATGTCCGCGAGCAGTCCGGTCAGGCCGCGTCCCGGACCCAGTCGGCCGTCCAGTCGCGCGAGCTGGTCGGCGGGGATGCCCGCCAGTATCCGTTCGGCTTCGACCAGCAGCCGCCGTCCCCGCTGGAGGTCGGACCTCATCCTGGCGACCTGCGCCTGCGCTCCGCCCAGCTGGCGGCGGGCGGATTCCAGTGCGGCGTGCTGTTCCGGGGTCAGGACGACGACGTCGACCCCGTCCAGCGTCATCGTCCGGTGCTTCGCGGGCTTGGGCACGATGGTCGGCCTTTCGGTTCAGGGGTGCGCCGGGCCGGTGGGCCGCGCGGCGGTCGGCGGCCCCACCGTGGTGTCCGGGCCGGGCGTGGCGTCCTGGCCGGATGGGGCGTCCGGGCCGGGCGGGGCCTCGAAGCGCACCGTGGGCTCGAAGTTGGCGCGGCGGGCCGCGCGGCGGAAGACGGTGAGGACGGCCGGCCCGACGACGAGCACGGCGGTGAAGGTGCTGACGGCGCGGCCGGTGTCCCAGCCGAGCGAGGTGGCCAGGTCGAACAGCAGGTAGCGGTGCCACTGCTCGGTGAAGGGCAGGCCCGGCAGGTAGGCGATCGAGCTGTTCGGGTCGGTGGAGAACGGCCAGAAGGAGAGGTTCAGCAGGAAGCCGAAGAGGTAGCCGGAGAACGCCCCGTACCCGGCCAGCAGCGGCACCTCCCAGCGCCGCCCGGCCCCCGGCAGCAGTCCGGCGAGCATGCCGACGAAGGCGCAGCCGAACATCTGGTACGGCATCCAGGGGCCGACGCCGCCGGTGAGCAGCGCGGAGGCGAACAACGAGGTGCAGCCGAGGGTGAAGCCGAAGCCGGGGCCGAAGACCCGGCCGGCCAGCACCAGGATGAAGAAGACCGTCTCCACTCCGGCGGTCCCGGCGCCGAGCGGGCGGAGTCCGGCGTTGACGGCGGACAGGACGCCGAGCATGGCGAGGGCCTTGGCGTCGATGCCGCCCGCGGAGATCTCCGCGACGACGACGGCGAGCACCAGGACCAGCAGGGCGCCGAAGATCAGCGGCGGCGCGTAGTTGGAGCCGAACCGCCCGGGCGC
>NZ_JBSFJC010000133.1:0-21533 GCF_053597855.1 Kitasatospora sp. NPDC001225 | reverse complement strand
GCTGTTCACCGGCCAGGTCTCCACCGCCTGCGGCCCGGCGACCTCGGCGGTGGGCCCGTTCTACTGCCCCGGCGACAAGAAGGCCTACTTCGACCACGGACGCCGGTGCCTTCCCGGCGTCGGGAAAGCCGCTCACGCTTGCCCGGTCCCGGCACCGCCATGCCCGCGTCGGCGAACCGTCGGATCGCGCAAGGAAAGCACTCGCTGGTGTTCACGTGGGGTGAGAGGGGCATGCCCAGGATGACGAAGTCCACAGGAGCGCGCAGACTCGCACAAGTGGTGGCGCTGGTCACGGTCGTGGCGACCGCCGCGGCCTGCACCAGCGGCAGCGGCGGCGGGGGCGGCAGCGGCAGCAGCCCGGGGCCGGTCGGGGCCCCGGTCCAGGGCGGCGTGGTGCGGGTCGCCGAGGCGCCCTCCACCTTCCCGGACGCCATCTGGCCGTTCGACTCCGCGGCCCAGGTCAGCACGGTGAACACCAGCCAGTTCCAGGAGCTGTTCTACCGCCCCCTGTACTACTGGGGGCTGAACGACAAGGTCGCCCTGGACCCGGAGGTGTCCCTCGGCGAGGCGCCCGCCTGGAGCCCGGACGGGAAGACCGTCACCATCCAGGTCAAACCGTGGAAGTGGTCGAACGGCGAGGACGTCACCGCCCAGGACGTGCTGTTCTGGATCAACATGGCCAAGGCCGAGACGTCCAACAGCGGCTACTACACCCCGCCGAACCCGGCGATCGGCGCCAAGTACTTCCCGGACAACGTGGCCTCGGCGACCGCCTCCGGCCAGACGCTGACGCTGACCCTCGACACCCCGGTCAGCCAGACCTGGTTCACCGACGACGAGCTCAGCCAGATCACCCCGATGCCGCTCGCCTGGGACCTCACCGGCCCAGGCCAGAAGGGCGGTTGCGCGGGCGACGCGTTCGGCTCGGACGCCGCCATGACCGACTGCGCCGCCGACTACGCCTACCTCAGCGCGCAGTCGACCAAGGGCGGCGACTTCGCGGGCAGCCCGCTGTGGTCGGTGGTCGACGGCCCGTGGAAGCTCAAGACCTACAACGGCACCTCCGGCGCGTACGCGATCGTGCCGAACACCGCCTACTCGGGACCGCAGAAGCCCTACCTCGACGAGGTGGACTTCGTCCCCTACACCTCGGACACCACCGAGTACGCGGACCTGAAGGCCGGCAGCGGCGGCGCCAACGCCATCGACGTCGGCTACCTGCCGGCCGAGGACTCCCCGACCTTCAACGCCAAGAACCCGGACGCCGGCAACCCGCTGAGCGGCGCGGGCTACTACATCCCGGCCCCGACCTACCTGGACGAGATCTCGTACTACCAGATCAACTTCGCCAACCCGGACGTGGGGCCGCTGTTCAAGCAGCCCTACTTCACCAAGGCGGTCCAGGACACCGTGGACCAGCAGGGCATCATCAACGGCATCTGGAAGGGCTGGGGCTACCCGAGCACCGGCGCCGTGCCCAGCCTCCCGGCCGGCAACCCGCTCTCCCCCAAGAGCCAGTCCGAGAAGGCCACCTACGACCCGGCGGCCGCCAAGCAGCTGCTGCGCGGCCACGGCTGGAACACCGACAGCACCCCGGCCACCTGCACGAACCCGGGCACCGGCCCCGACCAGTGCGGGGCCGGCATCGCGGCGGGCGCCAAGGCCGCGTTCACCATGAACTACCCCTCCGGCCAGGCCGCCCTGGACACCATGGCGGCGGACATGCGCTCGGACGCGGCCAAGGCGGGCATCGGCATCACCGTCGTCAGCCAGACCCAGAACACCATCGGCAACGAGGGCGTGGCCTGCACCGCCGCCCAGCCGGCCGGATGCCAGTGGCAGGCCCTGCTCTACGGCGGCTGGGTCTTCGACCCCGACTACTACCCGACCGGCGACGCGCTGTTCGCCACCGGGGCCGGGCCGAACGTCTGGAGCTTCTCCGACCCGAAGCTGGACCAGCTGATCGTCAAGACCACCACCGGCAGCGACGTCAACGACCTGTACGCCTACGAGGACTACATCGCGGGCGACCAGCCGGTGATCTACACCCCCAACACGCTCACGGTCAGCGAGGTCACCAGGAAGCTGCACGTCGACGCCGGCGACCCCTTCCAGGGCTACGAGCCGGAGTACTGGTACTACACGAAATGACGGCCACCCGTGAGCGCGCCGCGGCCCCCCTCGGGGGGCGGCGGTGACGGCCTACCTGATCCGTCGGCTGTTCCAGGCCCTCGTGACGGTGCTGATGGTCACGGTCATCTCCTTCGGCCTGATGCAGCTCATGCCGGGCGGCCCGGTCCGGGCGATCCTCGGCTCCCACGCCACCCCGGCCACCATCGCCCACCTGACCCACCAGATGGGCCTGGACCGCCCCGTCTACGTGCAGTACTGGACCTGGCTGGACGGCCTGCTCCACGGCGACCTCGGCTTCGACTACATCCAGCAGCGCCCCATCTCCGACCTGCTGTTCAACGCCCTCGGCGCCTCCGCCTACATCGTCGGCGCCTCGCTGCTGATCGCGCTGCTGATCGCGGTACCGGCGGGCCTGCTCCAGGCCACCCGCCGCAACAGCGCGCTGGACCACGCCTTCACGGTGTTCTCCTTCATCGCCTACGGGGTGCCGACCTTCTTCATCGGCTTCCTGATCCAGCAGTGGTTCGAGGACGACCTGAAGTGGGTCTCGGTGCACGACCAGGTGGCCACCTTCGGCGAGGCGCTGACCCACCCCGGGGCCGTCTGCCTGCCCGTCCTGACCCTGACCCTCACCACCGTGGCCGGCTACAGCCGCTACATGCGCTCCGGGGTGCTGGACCAGATCACCCAGGACTACGTCCGGTCCGCCCAGGCCAAGGGCGCCTCCCGGCGCCGCACCCTGTACGGCCACGTCCTGCGCAACGCCCTGATCCCGATGGTCACCCTGGTCGGCCTCTCGATGCCCGCGCTGGTCGGCGGCGCGCTGATCGTCGAGTACGTCTTCAACATCCAGGGCATCGGCCTGCTGACCACCCGCGCCGCGCTGCAGAGCGACTACGGCATCACCCTGGCCGCCACCCTGCTCACCGCGGTGGCCACCGTGGTCGGTTCGCTGCTGGCCGACCTCGGCTACGCCGTGCTGGACCCCCGAGTGAGGCTCACCTGATGGCCCCGACACCCGGCACTCCGTCTCGTCCCCCGTCTCGTCCCCCGACTGGCACGACACCCGCCGCGGCGCCCGGTACGACGCCCGGGCCCCTGCCCGGCACGACGCCCGGCCGGCTCGACGCCCCCGGCGGGGAGCCCGCCGGGCGGCCCCGCTCGATGCTCCGACGCGGCGCGGAGGTCTTCGCCGAGAACCGGCTCGCCCTGGTCGCCGTCGCCGTCCTGGTCGCGATCACCGCGTTCTGCTTCCTCGGCCCGCTGTTCTACCGCGCCGACACCTCGGTGGTGAACCTCTCCGCCGTCACCCTGCCGCCGGGCGCCGGGCACCCGCTCGGCACCGACAACGACGGCATCGACGAGCTCGGCAAGGTGATGGCCGGCGGGCAGACCAGCCTGGAGATCGGCCTCGCCGCCGGCCTGATCGCCGCCGTCATCGGCGCGCTGTACGGCGCCGTCGCGGGCTACCTGGGCGGCTGGGTCGACGCGCTGATGATGCGGGTGATCGACTCCTTCATGTCCTTCCCGCTGATCTTCCTGCTGATCTACCTCAGCAGCGTCTACGGGAAGAGCAAGACCATGCTGATCCTGGAGGTCGGCCTGACCTCCTGGTTCGGCATCACCCGCCTGGTCCGCGGCGAGGCCCTGGCGATCAAGGTCCGGGACTACGTCTCCGCGTCCCGGATGATGGGCGCGGGCGGCGGGCGGATCGTGCTGAAGCACATCCTGCCCAACACCATCGGGACCACGATCGTCAACACCACGTTCTCGATCGCCGACGCGGTCTTCGCCCTCTCCACCCTCAGCTACATCGGCCTGGGCCTCCAGGCCCCCGACAACGACCTGGGCGGCATGCTCGACGTCGGCACCAACTACGCCGGCCAGGGCTACTGGTGGATGATCTACCCGCCCGCCGCCGTGATCATCCTGCTCATCCTCTGCTTCAACGTGATCGGCGACGCCCTGCGCGACGCCTTCGAAACCCGCCTGCGGAAACGGTGAACCGACGGAGGTTCCGGCAGTGGCGCTCCTCGAAGTGACCGGCCTGCGCACCGAGATCCGGCTGAAGCACTCGGTGGTGCGGGCCCTGGACGGCGTCGACCTCGCGGTGGACGCGGGCGAGACCCTCGGCATCGTCGGCGAGTCGGGCTGCGGCAAGACCATGACCGCCATGTCGATCATGCAGCTGCTGCCGAACGGCGGCAGCGTCGTCGGCGGCAGCGTCCTGCTCGACGGCCGCGACCTGCTCGCGCTCGGCCCCACGACGATGGACCGGGTGCGCGGCAACGACATCGGGATGATCTTCCAGGACCCGACCACCTCGCTCAACCCCACCATGACCATCGGCCGGCAGATCTCCGAGTCCGTCCGCATCCACCGCCGGGCCTCCCGCAGGGAGGCGCACGAACGCGCCGTCGAGATGCTGAACCTGGTCGGCATGCCCAGCCCGGCCCGGCGGGCCCTGGTCTACCCGCACGAACTGTCCGGCGGCATGCGCCAACGGGCCATGATCGCCATGGCCCTGGCCAACGAACCCAAACTGCTCATCGCCGACGAGCCGACCACCGCCCTCGACGTCACCGTCCAGAAGCAGATCCTCGAACTCATCGACCACCTCAAGCAGCAGCTCGGCATGGCCGTCATCCTGGTCACCCACGACCTCGGCGTCATCGCCGGACGGGCCGACCGGATCGCCGTCATGTACGCCGGGAAGGTCGTCGAGACCACCGGCACCGAGGCGCTCTACGGCAACCCCCGCCACCCGTACACCGAGGCGCTGTTCGCCTCGCTGCCGGAACGCTCCGCCCGCTCCGGCGGCCGGCTCTACTCGATCCCCGGCCTGCCACCGGACCTGACCACTCCCCCGCCCGGCTGCCGCTTCGCCGCGCGCTGCCGCTACGCCACCGAGCAGTGCCACGCGCAGGATCCGCCGCTGTCCGGGGAGGTCCCGGACCACCGCTACGCGTGCTACTTCCCGGTCGGCGAGGCCGGATCGGGCGTCCGGTCCACAGCACGGACGACGGCTGTACAGGCTCCGGCGGTGACCGACGAGGTGACGGCGGCGGCCGACGGCCCGGCGGCCGAACCGCTGCTGCGCGTCGAGCACCTGGTCAAGCAGTACCCGGTCACCAACGGCCTCGTCCTGCGCCGGACCGTCGGCGCCGTCAGCGCCGTCGCCGACCTCTCCCTGACCGTCCGCCGGGGAGAGACGCTCGGCCTGGTCGGCGAGTCCGGCTGCGGCAAGACCACCGTCGGCAAACTCATCGTCGGCCTGGAACGGCCCACCAGCGGCAGCCTGGTGTTCCAGGGCCGCGACCTCGCCCAGGCGCCACGGGCCGAACGGCGCCGGCTGCGGCGCGACGTCCAGCTGATGTTCCAGGACTCCTACGCGGCCATGAACCCGCGGATGCCGGTCCACTCGATCATGCGCGAACCGCTCGACATCCACCGGGTCGACGGCCCGGCCGACCGCGACCGGCGGATCCGGCAGATCTTCGACCTGGTCGGCCTGCCGCTCACCGCCCTCGAACGCTACCCGCACGAGTTCTCCGGCGGCCAGCGCCAACGCATCGGACTGGCCCGCGCCTTGGCCCTCAGCCCCCGGCTCATCGTCGCCGACGAGCCCGTCTCGGCCCTCGACGTGTCGATCCAGTCCCAGGTGCTCAACCTGATGCGCGACCTCCAGGGCGAACTCGGCCTGTCGTACCTGTTCATCTCGCACGACCTGTCCGTGGTCCGCTACCTGTCCGACCGGATCGGCGTGATGTACCTCGGCAAGCTGGTGGAGATCGGCCCCGCGCCGTCGGTGTACGCCCGGCCGGTGCACCACTACACCCGCGGCCTGCTCGACACCGTCCCCGTCGCCGACCCCGCGGTGGAACGGGCCAGGAGCAACCGAGGCGTCGCCGGGGAACTCCCCTCCGCGATCGACCCGCCGTCCGGCTGCCGCTTCCGCACCCGCTGCGCGGCGGCGCAGCAGATCTGCGCCGAGGTCGAGCCACCGCTGACCGCCTACGGCCCCGACGACCACCTGGCCGCCTGCCACTTCCCCCTGCGGCCGTCACCTCCTGGGTGAAGCCGCACCCCGGACCGGCTTCGTCCCGTAGCGTTTTCCTTCCACCGCGGGGACCCGCGGTGTACGAAGGGGAGGGTTACATGAACTCGCTTGTCTCGAAGGCCCGCTGGTTAGGCTCCCTGGCGGTGGCGGGAGCGCTGCTGCTCACCGGGTCCGGCTCCGCCGGCGCCGCCACCCACACCTCCGGCGGCCCGGTCCCGGGCGTCCCGCAGACCGTCGAACTGGACTCGTCCCCCGCCTCGGTGGCCGTCAGCCCGGACGGGCACAAGGCCTACGTCGCGGTGAAGGACACCACCAAGGGCGCCAAGGTGAAGGTGGTCGACACCCAGAGCGGCGCCATCACCGCGGTGGTGACACTGTCCACCGGTCTCGGCGCCGGCCCGGGACCGCTGGCCGTCAGCCCCGACGGCTCGCGCGTCTACGTGCTCTTCTCCACCGCCCGCAAGGCACCACTGTCCAGCCTGGGCGCCATCGACACGGCCACCGACACCGTCGTCTCCAGCACCGAGGCACCCGACCAGCCGCGACCCGACGGCACCTTCCCCGGCGCCCTCACCTCCCTGGCCGTCAGCCCCGACGGCGCCACCGTCTACGTCGGCCAGGACGGACCGGCCCGCTACCACCGCCCGGCCGAGCCGGGCGCCCGGGTCCTGTCCTTCTCCCCGCAGCAGCAGGCCTACACCACCGCCGTCCCGGTCCCCGGCCACTACCTCGGCTCGATCGTCACGCCCCCGAACGGCGACACCGCGTACACCGCCACCGACGAGAACCTGGTCCGCCTGGACACCAGCACCACGACCCCGACCATCACCGGAACCACCGCCGCCACCATCGGCTCCCGCCCGATCCTGGCCCTCTCCCCGGACGCCACCCGCCTCTACGGCGTGGGCAACAACGGCACCGGCTACGCCGTAGACCTCGCCACCGACACCCTCACCACCCTCGACATCGCCCCCGGCCAGTGGCTGCAGAACCCCACGGTGTCCGCCGACGGCACCCGGCTCCACCTGCTCCAGCAGGACCTCACCAGCTCCGACGGCAAGGCCTCGGTCCTCGCCCTCGACACCGCGACCAACACCCTCGTCCCCGCCGAGGAGATCACCGGCCTCGCCTGGGTCACCGGTCTGGCTCTCGGCCCCGACACCCACACCTTCTACCTCACCGTCAACTCCACCCTGCGCATCCTCGCCCACTGACCGCACCCACCCCGCCCCGCCTTCGGGGCGGGGTGCCCCCGCCGAGACCCCCAACCCCAAGGGGCCCGCCGGGGGTGACCACTGCCGGGGATGAGTCAGTGGAACACGATGGCGTGGCCGCCCTTGATGCTTGCCAGGCACGCCCGATAGAGCTGGTACCAGGTGAAGCGCTCCGTCGCGAACGGTCCGTCCACCGCGAGATCCCGAGCTTCCCCCGAACCGGAGGGAACGCTCTCGTCGTCGAGGTTGATGCCGATCGACGGCGCCAGGTCCGACAATTCAGCCAGCAGGCGCTGACTGGAGCCGACGATTCCGGCGCCCTCGACTGCCGCCTCGTCAGGGAGGAAGAGCGGATCCTCGAACTCGACCGGCACGTAGTAGCCGGAGCTGTCGGAGTGGCAGAGCAGATGGGAGGCCAGCCTCGACGTCTCATCCTGGATCTTCTCGCAATCGCGGTCGAACTGGCGCCCGCTGACCTCCAGAGCCGACGTGACGGGTTCGCCGAGGTTCACGAGCACCAGGATGCGGCGCAGCTGGGTCAGGTACCCGTAGGGAAAGCCACCGGAGAAGGTACGGGCACGAGGCGGATCGGTGATCTCCGGCTCGTGCCAGCTGATCCCTTCCTCCACGAGCGCCCGGCCGAGGCGGGCGAAGGCCGACCGGTGATGGTCGAGACCTTCCGCATCGTTGCGAGCCTGGTCGTAGAGGAGTCCCACTGATATCGAAAGTCCCATGGGCCAGAGTCTAGGAACGACCCCTGACGACGACGGTTCCGCCGCCACGCCGACAGCCTTGTCTCGGGGGTGAGGAACATCGGTGCGACACTGGCGCAATCCTCCCCCGCTCTCCAGAGTCCGTCGGCCTGCACTTCCATGGTGGTTGAACCTTCGGCGGTCGTGCTGCCCCGAGCAGGGGCATCAACCCGCAGGCGGACCGGCACGTTCCCGCCCGAACCGAGTCCGACACCCGCCTCCTGGCAACCCGCCCCTCCCTTCGTGAAAGGCTTGCCGCCATGCGCGAAGTACCGGAGGACCGCGCCGTACGGAGCTTTCTGTCAGCGATCCGCGTCGGCGACCTGTGCGGCGGGGTCGCATCAGAGGTCACCCGCTCCGGGGTGGCGGTGACGTTGGACGGGTTCCCGGCGAGACCGCTGGGGTTCGTCGGCTCGTTGGACCTGCCCTGGGGGCGGCCTCGGAGCGAGGGTGTGGAGGTCGGTCAGCGGATCACCGCCGAGGTCATCGCCGTCGACCCGCCCGCGGGCCGCGTACGGCTGTCCATGGCAGCCACCGGGAACCCGGAGCTGTGGGCCTTTCTGAAGCGGCTCGCCCCAGGCCAGATCCTCGCCGGCACGGTCGCGTCGATCGAGTCGTTCGGCGTGTTCGTGGCGCTGGACGACGGGCCCGGCCATCCGGTCTTCCCGGGGGTCGGGTTCATCACGATCCCCGAACTGTCCTGGTGTCACTTCGAGACGGCCACGGACATCGTCCGGGTCGGTGAGCGCGTCTCGTGCGGGTTCCTCCACTTCGACACCACGAACGGGGAGGCCAGGCTGTCCTTGCGGGCTACGCGGCCGGACCCCTTCCAGGACTTCGCCGACGGAGTCGCCGCGGGCCGGACACTGCGCGGAAGGGTCACCCGGCTGGTCCCGTTCGGCGCCTTCGTCCAGGTCGCCGACGGGGTCGAGGGGCTGATCCACCTCAAGGACCTCGCACGGACACCCGTACGGACGCCGCAGGAGGTCGTAGGAGTCGGCGACGAAGTCCTGGTCGTCGTCACCGACATCGACCGAGGACGCCGAAAGCTGGCGCTGTCGCGGCAGGAGCCCCCCTCCCGCTGATCGTGATCATCCCGGGTGCGGCGCACTCGACGCATATCCGGTTGGCGCGCCGCCAGCCGCGTGCCCCTCGGGCTCCCACAGGCGCCGGGCTCAGGAGAGCACGTCCTCGCCGCCGGGCTCGGGTATCCCGATCACACAGGTGCGACCGGGGTCGTCGGGCACGGAGCGAGGGCGCGTCGGGGGGTGGACAGGAAAATTCGGGCGCTCGTTCGTACCGCCTCGGGTACCGTGGCGCACTGCCCTGTCGGGAAGGGCCGCAGCGAGGCGGGGGAGGAACCGGTGGAGATGGACGAGGCGGCGCGGGCCGCATGGTGGGAGAGCCTGCCTGCGGGGATCCGCGACGAGATCGACGGGTACGTCCTCCAGGACTCCCTCTTCCACGCGCTGCGGACCGTCGTCGATGTCGGCCGCGTCCCCTCCGGCATCGGCATCCGCATCGCGCAGGACATCGTCAACGACCGCTACACCCACCACGGCGACCGGATCGCCCGGAGCCCCGACAGCCCCCTCGACCTGGAGTCCCTGGCGTTCCGTGCCGCCGGCTGCCCCGGCCGCGTCGTGGCGATCGAGGCGGTCTGGGACGGCGACACCGTCCACGACTGGTTCACGGTCCTGCTGGCGATCACCGAGGACCCGGCGCAGGAGCACCCGTTGGCCACCGTCTACTCCACCACGGCCAGGCGCTACCTGGACGGGGAAGGAGTCGGCAGCGGACAGCTCGTGTGCGCCGCGGCCGCCGAACACGCGGGCCGGGCCCTGGCCGGGCACCTGTCGGTCCCCTTCCACTTCGCCAGCCCTGACACCCCGGACGACGAGGCTCCCCGCTGGCGGGAGTGAGAGGTGCGGCGCTGTCGGCCGGAACTCGGCCGAACCCGCCGCTCAGCGTCGCCGCCCGCCGGGGCACAGACGCGACCGTCTCGAACCCGGCCGGACCGCCGAGCTCGCACAGGCCCTCGCCGACGCCCGGGCGGTGCTCGAAGCCTCCCCTCCGGACCCGGACCCGGACCCGGTCCCGGACCCGGACCCGCCGGAAGGCGGCCCGTTCGGGCATCGCGCCCCGGCAGCAGGCAGCTGAACCGCGCGCGCCCTGACCGGCGCGCGTCGTGCGGACGGGGGTACAACGGCTGCGGCCGGGGGCGCGGGAGGCCAGGATCGAGCCATGGCCATTCGCTTGGGACTCGGGCTGCCGCAGATGAAGTGGTACGACCTCGCGCGTGCTCCGGCGGCGGTGGCACGGGCGGCGGAGCGGATCGGCTACGACAGTCTGTGGGTCTTCGAGCGGGTGCTGGTCCCCGAGCGGCCGCGGCAGGGCCTGTACGACGTGCCGGGGCTGGCCTGGCCGGACTCCTACCGGTCGGTCGCCCATCCGCTGGTGGTGCTCTCGCTCGCCGCCGCGGCAACGGAGCGGGCCCGGCTCGGCAGCAGCGTCCTGGTCGCGCCCCTGCACGGCCCGTTCCAGCTGGCCCGCGCCCTCGCGACGCTGGACGCGGCGAGCGGCGGCCGGGTCGTCGCGGGGCTGGGGACGGGCTGGTCGCTGGACGAGCACGCGGCGGCCGGGCACGCGCCGTTCGAGGAGCGCGGAGCCGTCCTGGACGAACTGCTGGACGTCTGCGCGGCGGTGTGGGGCCCCGACCCCGTGTCGTACCGGGGCAGGCACGCCCTGATCGACGAGGCGGAGGTCGGGCCGAAGCCCGTACGCCCCGTGCCCGTCTACCTGGCGGCGTCCGGCGGCAATGCCCTGGACCGGGTCGCCCGCCGCGCCGACGGCTGGCTGCCGACAGGCATGACGCCCGGGCAACTGGCCGTCCTGCGGCGTGAGATCGGCGAGCGGGCCGCGTTGTACGGCCGCGATGCGGGCGCGATCCAGGTCTGCGCGAGGGCGAACGTCCGGATCACCGAGGCCCCGGTACGCGATGCCGAGCGGAAGCCCTTCGTCGGCACGGTCGAGCAGATCGTCCAGGACACGGCCGGCTACGCGGCCGCGGGGGCTGACGAGGTGCTGCTCGACCTCCAGACGAACGCGCGGGACGCCGACGAACTCGCCGATCTGGCGGCCCGGGTGCACGCGGACATCCGCGGCGCGGGGATCTGAGACCCCGCACCGGTCGTCCCGCCCTCGGGTTCGGCCGTCCCTCGCGGGCGAAGGCGAGCCATGCGGCGAGCATCCGGCCGGACGGCTCCTTCGGAGGCGCCCCGAGGAGCGGGTCGGTGGCTCCGAAGACCAGGCCGATCTCCGCCATGTGGCAGGTGCCCAGCCGTCCAGGACGTCGGGAGAACTCGTAGACGAAGATCTGTGCTCCCGGGGCGACAAGGGCCTCCGCCACGCGGATGGCCGGGAGAGGCCACGGGATTTGGCTCCTCGGGAACTCCCCCACGGCCTCGCGCCGGACCGCTTCAGCCGGCTCCCTCCGGCCCCGGTCCGTCGGCCCAGCCGTCGGCATCCAGGTCGTCCAACTGCTCGCGCAGCAGGGCGAGGGTGGCACTGAGCAGCCGGGAGACGTGCATCTGGGAGACGCCGATTCGCTCCGCTATCCGGGACTGGGTGCAGCCGTCCCAGAAGCGCAGCTTGAGGACGGTCTGCTCGCGTTCGGGCAGGCGGGCCAGCAGTGGGCGGACGGCGGTGCGGAAGTCGGCGAGTTCGATGCCGGGGTCGCAGTCGCCGAGCCGGTCGAGCAGGGCGCTGCCGGTCTCGTCGGTGTCCTGGTCACGCAGTGCGTCCAGGGAGTTGGGGCGGCAGGCCCGGCCCGCCAGGAGTCCCTCGGTGGCCTGTTCGACGGTGAGGTGCAGGTCCTCGGCGATCTCCTCGGGCCGTGGCAGCCGGCCGAGTTCCTGCTCCAGGCGGTCGGAGTCGCGGGCGACGGCGAGGTAGAGCTCCTGCATGCTGCGCGGGACGCGCACCGGCCAGGAGGTGTCGCGGAAGAACCGCTTGATCTCGCCGGTGATGGTGGGGATCGCGTAGGTGACGAACTCGACGCCGCGCTGCGGGTCGTAGCCGTCGACGGCCTTGATCAGGCCGATCGTGCCGACCTGGAGGATGTCCTCCATGTCCTCGGCCCGGTGCCGGTAGCGGGCGGCGATGAAGCGCACCAGCGGCATGTTGAGCTCGATGATCGTGCCGCGGACGTAGCTGTAGGCGCGGCTCTCGCGGGCCAGCCCGGCCAGCCGCTCGAACAGCGCGTCGCTGAGCTCCCGCGCCTCGGACTTCCCCATGCGGCGGAGTTCGGCCGCGGTCGGTCTTGGTGGCAGATCGGGCGGCAGGCTCGGGGGCGCGGATCGGCGGTCGGTGGTTTCCATGCGGATGGACACTTGAGTTCTCCAGCACATCAGGGTGAACGCCCGACGACGCGTGCGGGCTGGTACCGCGCATCGCGGACTTCTTCCCCAGGACCTGTGCCCGGCTTTTTCAAGCGCGGTCCCGGTGGCACCGTCCAGGTGCTCGAAGCGGCCGGAACAATCACGGCCACCACTTCGCCTTCTACCCGGGAATCGGCTTCCGACGCGCGTTCCGGCTGTTCTCCTGCCCGGCTTCGGCTGGTCACGGACCACCGTGGACCGGGCCCGGTCGGGAAGGACCCCGGCTCCAGCCCTCAGATCCGGCGTTCGCGGCGGTTCGGCGGGCCCGGCGGGAGCGCGACCTCCAGCCAGACCAGCTTTCCGCCACCCTCGGGGGTACAGCCCCAGGACCGCGCGAGTCGGTCCACCACGCGCAGGCCGTGTCGGCCCGGACGGCCCGGGTCGGCGTGCGGGCGCAGCTCGGGCGGCACCGGGCTGGTGTCCGTGACCTCCGCCCGCAGACGGCGCCCGTCCCACCTCAGCCGCAGTTCGCCCGGTCCACCGGAGGTGTGCAGGCAGGCATTGGTGACCAGTTCGGCGACCATCAGCAGGAGGTCCTCGGCGACCGCCAGTCGTTCCTCGTCCGCGGTGGGCAGCCAGGACCAGGACCGCAGCGCCTCCCGGGTGAGTTCAAGGCCCGCTTGCACGGCGCCCTCGCGACCGGAGAACGCGAGCCGTCTGGTCTCCTCCGTACCCGGGACCTCGATGGGTGGTGGCGCTCCGCCCGGGCCGGTCGTGCCGTTCGGCCCGGGCAGCAGCACGTGCCCGAAGCGGTCCATGCCGGCCTCCTCACGTCGGTACGTTCGCCGCGGTGCGGCCACCGCGTACGGTGTAGCGCGCCGGGCCGGGGCGGATCCGGACTCCCCCGGCTCCGGTGACCGTGAACGGCCACGCCGCCCGGGGCTCGCGTCGGTCGACTGCCCATCGTCCATGTCCTGGTCCATGTCCGACGCCTGCCCGGTTCGGCCACGGCTACACGCCCGCCGTAGCGGATGACGATCGGGACGGCGGGCGCCGGCGGGACGGTTGGACCGGCCGCCGGTCGGGTGTCCCGGCTGCCGGCTCAACCGTCCCGCCCGGATGGTCACCCTCCGTCGGGGCGCGGGGCGGGAAGCGGGCGGTGCCGCAGGGCGTCCTCGACGGTGGGGTGGACGGGGAACAGCGCGGCGGTCCCGGTGAGCTCCAGCACCCGCAGCGTCCGCCCGGAGGGGGCGACCAGCACCACGGGGATGCCGATGTCGAGCGCGCGCCGACGGGCGACGAGGAGCAGGTTGAGACCGGTGCAGGTGAACAGCTCCACACCCGCCAGGTCGACCGCGAGCAGGGCGGGACGCCGGACGAGCGCGGCATCGAGTGCCCGGGCGGCGACGGGCTCGCCGTCCAGGACCATGTCCCCGGTGAAGAAGCACACGAGGGCGTCACCGACCCGGACGGTCTCCGCCTTCAGGCAGGGCGGCACGGCCCACTCCTCGGGCCGGGAGCCGCGCCGTGCGGGCACGCCGGACCCTCCGTCGACGGCGGCCCGCCCGGGCCGGGCGGACGCGATGCGTTCGAGGTCCTGCCACAGGTCGAGGGCCCGCTCGTGAAGCCCCGACGCGGTGCTGCTGCCCTCTTCGAGGGCCGTCAGGTAGGCGTCGACGCCGGTGACGGCGTGGCGCACCTGCCGGCACAGCGGCTCCCCGCAGGTGCGGGGGTCCCGACCGCCCTCGCGGGGCGGCCCCAGGCAGTCGACCAGCCGGGACCTCAGCCGTTCCAGCCCGTGCCTGCTCATCGGGTCCATTGGAACCATCTCCAGAAGCAGTACCGCCGTCGGATCCGCGGCGGAGGCACTGCGGAGTGCGGCTGTTCCAGTCTTCGCCCGTCCATCAGACATGTCAACCATTGCACGAATCTTCTATCGTGTATCAGCAGTCGTGAAACAGGAGTCCTATCGTGGAGGGATGGACAACAGCACGACGCCCGAACGTCAATGGACCTTCCTGACCAACCACGCCCGCGTGCTGGTCCAGATCGCCCGCGACCCCGGCATCCGCGTGCGCGACATCGCCACCAGCTGCCTGCTCACCGAACGCGCCGTCCAACGCATCATCGCCGACCTCGAACAGGCCGGATACCTCAGCCACGAACGCCGCGGCCGCACCAACCACTACCGCGTCGTCACCAGCAAGCAACTGCGTCACCCCGCCGACGCCGGCCCCACCATCGCCGAACTCCTCGCCACCCTCCTGCGCTGATGCCCACGACGACGGCGAAGGCGTCGCCGGGACGCCGGAGGGTCCCGGTGGCGGTGGTCTCCCCTGCGCTCAGCCGAAGCGGACCGAGTGGTACGGGGCTTCGCTGAACTCGATCGTGGACTTCTCCCCCAGGACCGCGTCGGCCGCCCCGGCACACGCGCCGTCGGTGAACAGCTGCGCGTTCCGGTCCGTACCGTTCCCCCACCGCGTCCACCGCGAGCCGACCGACGAGGGAGCGGGCGGCACGGCGTAGCAGCCGGCGGGGTCCTCCAGGACGAAGTAGGCCAGCGCGTACTGGCAGCCCCAGGGCCCGCAGTCCTGGGCACGGACCGCGAACGTGCCGATGGCCCTGGTCGGAGCGGCCGAGGCCGGTCCGGCGGGCGCCCTGGGCGCCGCCTGTACCGGGACGGGAGCGCCCAGCAGGGACAGCACCAACACCAGCGGGGCGGAGGAGACGAGGGGGAGGACGCTTCTGCGCATGGGAACCTTCCTTCGGCCCGGCGGCACCGGCAGGGCCGGGTGACGTGCCCGGGCGGCGGGCGGTCGCCTCTCATCGGGCCCATTGCCCGGGGACGCCCGCCCAGATGCCCTCCTTCCTCCCCAGGACCAGGGGCCCCATAGTCCCGACGGAACTCGAACAGATGAACCCGCTCTGTGCCTGTGCGCCCCTCGCGCACCCGGAGGTTCGAAATGCGTTTCGCTCGCGACCTGACATTTCCGCGCACGAAATCGCCCGGGCCGGCTCCAATAAGCCGACCCGGGCGATTTCACCTCCCCGGTATCACGCGTTCTTCCGCGAGGATCCGGGGCATGGCCACCGGGCGAGCCCGTCTACTGGGCCTTGTCGAGATAGAATTTCTCGTTCTCGCCGCCGTTGGCCTTGACCTGGCAGTTCACCGTCCCCCCGGGGCCGGTGGCGGAGGTCACCCCGCTGCCGGTCACCATCCTCAGGAAGATACCCGGGAACGCCGCCGACTCGAAGGAGAACGAACCGTCGGCCTGGGCACGGGCGTTGAACTTCTCCCAGGGGCCGATGCCGTATTGGCAGTTGACCGTCCCGCCTCCGGCCATGGTGACGGGGACGCCGTTTCCGTCCATGCGCAGGAACACGTTCGGGAAGGCCGCCGACTCGAACGAGTACGAGCCGTCGGTCTGCGGCCGGACCCTGTACGCCGTCCAGGGGCCGGTGCCGTACTGACAGTTGACCGTCCCTCCGCCGTGGTCGGCGGAGGCGGTCACCCCCGTTCCGTCCATGCGCAGGAACACGTTCGGGAAGAACGTCGACTGGATCGTGACCGGTGCGTCTCCGAGCTTTGCGAGGTCGGCTGCCGACAAAGGCATGATGGCCTCTCTCCTTCTGTCTGAGGTGTAGCGGACGAGTCGAACCCGGCGCCGCGGCCGACAGCGTCTTCGGCGCCGGATATCGGGCTTGGGGAGCGTACTCAGTTCGGCATACGCGAGTTCGGCGTACTCGGTCCGGCCGTTTCCGCGTCCGCCCGCGGGAGCGTTTCGGACCGCTCCGTGCATACGCCCCCGCCGGCCCCGTGAGCCGCTTCCCGAAAAGGGAAGCCCATCGAATTGCGGGATAGGACGGCATCACAGACCCCCCCGCCTTACGCTCCCATTTTCTTTCCTGCCGCTGCGGGCCGGGGACTCACTGTATTTGGGTCGGCACAGCCTGTCCAGGCTGTGCGCTTCGGCAATGTCGGCCGAATCGCGGCGGCGCTGACAGGGATCCGGCGGGCCGGCACCGGTTGGGTCGGTGCCGAGCCGCCGCCCGGACGGTGCACCTGGGGCCGCTCGTCGGCGTCGGCAGCGCTGCGGGAGGCCGGGACCGACCAGGGCCAGGCGTGTGCCCGGCCGCCCGCCGGGCAGCGGCCCGATAACCCGTGGCCGTCCAGCCCGCCCGCTGTGAAACTGGCCCGATGGAAGAAGCGCCCACCGCACCGGTGCCCGTCGTCCTCGGCATCGACGACCTGCGACCGCTCCCCCGGGCCACACGGATCGCCCGCACCAGCCGCGAAGGCACCCGGCTCCTGGAGGAGCACCGCGACGGCTTCATCGACGAACTCTGGCTCGACCACGACCTCGGCGGCGACGACACCGTCATGCCCGTGGTGGCCCTCCTGGAAGAAGCGGCCTTCGAGGGACGGCCCTTCCGGATCGGAACGGTCTACGTCCACAGCGCCAACCCCGTCGGCTCCGCCTCCGTCGTCCGGTCACTCACGCGCTGGAACTACCGTGTCCGGCGGGCGTCTGCCCAGGATCCGGTCGGGCCCCCACGACCCGTCGACCGAGACGCTAGTGTGAGCGGATGAGTGAGGAGCCGAAGCCGCAGGTGTTCTCGAACCGTTGGGCTGACGCCGGCGGCCACGGTTCGCCCCGCGATCTCTGCACGTGCATCGAGCACCTCAGCACCAGGCCGCAGCGGCCGACCCGCTTCCACCGGGAACGTCAGGACACCACCGCACCGGGATGGATCCGCCTTCTCGAACTGGTCGAAGAAGCGGCGGCCGACGGACGTGAGGTCTTCAAGCCGCTCGTGGAACTCACCGCGGAACAGCGGCGCCAGGTCGTCACGCTCCCGCCGACCATTGCCAAGCTCACCTCGGTCAAGCACCTCGTGCTGTACGGCAGCAACCTGGTACGCATCCCACCCGAGATCGGCGCGATGCGCAGCCTTGAGGAGTTCACCCCGTACACCTCCTACCGCCTGCACTGGTTCCCGTACGAGATCACCCGGTGTGCCGACCTGCGTCGCAGTACGGTGAGCACCCGGGCCGTGTACGGGAACTACAAGCGGCGGCCGCCCTTCCCGCAGCTGCCGACGGCGGCCGCCGCCCGGGGCGTCGACGTCGAGGACCTCGACCCCGGCGTGTGGGGTGCCTCGGCGATCCGTACGTGCAGCGTCTGCGACCGGCGCGTCGAGGGCGTGAACCTCCGTCAGGCCTGGATCTCCCTGTGGACGTCGGGCGCCGACGTCCTGCCGCTGCTGGTCAACGCCTGTTCGACGGCATGCATCGACGCGCTGCCGGTGCCGGCCGAGGGCTATGTCCAGGTGCCGCACGCCGGCGGGCCGGGTGTCGAGCAGCCGACGGCCGGCCGTCGGCCTCGCTGACGCGGTGCGGCCACGACCGCCGGGGGCGGGGCCCACGACGCAAGGTACGGTCCGTCACATGTCGAAACACGGACGACGGATCCGCCTGACCGCCGGGGCTGCCATAGCCCTGCTCGGCGGCGGGTTCGCGATCAACGCCTGGATGAACCGGGTCCCGGAGACCAGGGTCTACGAGGGCACCGTGGCCGGCAAGCCGCTGCTGGTCGGCTCGGACGGCCGGACCCTGACGCTGAGCATCGGGTGGGGTTGTGAGAAGCAGCCCGAACTCGTGGCCCGCGAGTCCGCCGACGCGGTGAAGGTCTCCCTGCGGCACACAGTCCCCCCGGGGTTCTGCGACCCGGGTGGCATCGGACAGATCACGACCCACCTGAACAAACCGCTCGGGACCAGGGCGCTGAACGACGCCTCCGGCAAGCCCGCCGTCCACTTCGACGAGCGCGACCTCCTGCGGCCCGTGTTCCTGCCGGAGAACTACTCCCCCTATCCCGCGGGCAGGATGGTCCACCTGCCCGGTCTGGCCCCGCTCCCGACCGACACTCCGGCCTGGGCCAGCGGGTACCGACTGGGGACGGGCCCTGAACAAGGCAATCTGATCATCAGCCAGACCCTCCGGAACAGCGCACCACCGGAGGGCCGGGCCGCCCTGGTCAAGGGCCACCCCGCGGCCATCACGCAATCCGATCCGAACGGCGGGCCCCGTTCGCTGACTTGGTCGGACGGGACCTACACCTTCGTCGTCACGACCGGCGGTCCCCCGCGGCTCTCGGACGAGGAACTCGTCCGCGTCGCCGAGAATCTGCGGTGACCGACACCACGACGACGTCCGGCGGCCGTCCGTCAGGCTGCCCCAGCAGAGTCGCGGCCGCTCCTGCGCCGGTCAGGGCGGAGAACCTTCATCGAGCCAGACGCCCCCGCCTCCGGGGCTGCCGGGGGCGGGGGCGTCGGGTGCGGGGTGGGAGCGGGTCAGCTGCGGGTGACCACGAGCTGGCTGGAGCCGTCCGGCAGGCCCGCGATGGCGGCGCGCTGGGCCGGGAAGGTGCTCGCGCCGTACGGGCCCTGGACGGCGGCGAAGCCGGACCAGGAGCCGTTGCCGAAGCGGGTCTCGTGGTAGACGTTGCCGTCGCCGCCGACCACCGCCACCTGGGACGAGCCGTCCGGCAGGCCGGCGATGCCGACCGTCCGCGCGGCCATGGTGGGCGTGCCGACGCCGGGGAGCGCGGCGAAGCCGGACCAGTTGCCGTCGGCGAAGCGGGTCTGGTGGTAGACGTTGCCGTCGTTGCCGATCGCCAGGACCTGCGAGGAACCGTCCGACAGGCCCGTGATGGCCACCCGGCCGGCCGCCATCCGCGAGCTGTTCACCCCGGGGAGCGGGGCGAAGCCGCTCCAACTGCCGTTGGAGAAGCGGGTCTCGTGGTAGACGTTGCCGTCGTTGCCGATCGCCAGGACCTGGGCGGAGCCGTCGGGCAGGCCGGCGATGGCGACGTCCCCGGCCGCCATGGTCGGGGTGCCGACGCCGGGGAGCGGGGCGAAGCCGGACCAGTTGCCGTCGGAGAGGCGGATCCGGTGGTAGACGTTGCCGTCGCTGCCGACGGTCAGCACCTGCGAGGAGCCGTCCGGCAGGCCCGCGATGGCGGCCCGGCGGGCCTGGGTGGCGGGCGTGCCGTCGTCGGGGAGCGCGGCGAAGCCGCTCCAGCTGCCGTTCGCGGCGCGGACCCCGTGGTAGAGCCGGCCGTCCAGGCCGATGCCCAGCTCCTGCGAGGAGCCTCCCGGCAGCCCGGCGATCGCGGCCTCCGAGCCGCGGAAGACGCCCGCCCCGCCCGTCAGCGGGCTGAAGCCGGGCCAGGCGCCCGAGCTCTGGCGCACGCCGAGGAAGAGCGCGGAGGACAGGGAGGGCGGGGCGCTGGTGAGCTGGATGTCGACGTAGTCCTGGTCGATCGCTATCGAGTAGCCGCCCCAGCTCTCCGGGTTCGCCGGCGAGGCGTACTGGTGGGCGCGCTGGTGGTTGGACCAGTAGCCGGCCGGTATCGACGGGTCGGCGGTGTCCTCCTTGCCGTTCCAGTTGGCGCTGAAGACGGCGTCGGGCATGGTGTAGGCGCTGTTGCCGGCGTTGGCGGCGAGGTCCTTCATGCCGGACGAGGAGCTGCTGTAGACGCCGGAGTTGTAGCCCCAGGCGTGCAGTTCATTGGTCCAGGCGGTGAGGAAGGCGAGCACCGTGGCCGAGTACTGCGGGGTGGTGTAGCCCTCCATGTCGTAGTAGAGGATCGTGCCGGGGCCGAAGCCGAGGGCCTGGGCCTGGGCCACCGCGTCGTCGGCGGCGTTGGCGCCCTCGGTGGCGGGATAGGCGATCTTCGGGGCCTGCACGCCGACGTACAGCGGCATGAAGGACCAGCCCGCGGACTGCTGCTGCTGGACCCAGGAGGACGTCAGGTTCGGCTGGGCGCAGCCCCGCCTGACACCGCCGATGTAGATGCCGACCGCCCGGTACGGGGAGGAGGTCATCCACGCGTTCATCGCGGCGCCGGAGGGCGCCGTGCAGGCGTCGAAGCCCTTGCCGGTGTAGTTCGTCGCCGACGCGGGCACCTGGGCCGCGGCGGCCATCGGTGCGGCCATGGCCCGGCTGGACGGCGCGGCGGCGGACTTGGGCGTGGCGGACTTCGCGGCGGGGGCCGTCGGGGCTGCGGCGGGCGCCGGCTCCGGTCGGTGTTCCGGCGCGGGGGTGAGCCCGGCACTGGTGATGATCCGCCGCACCAGCGGCTGGTCCGTGTCGTACGTACCGGTCACCGCGACGACGCCGTCCTCCGCGCGGATCGTCTGCGCGACCGGGTTGGAGCCCTCCCGGTCGGGCGCGGCGCCGGCGGCGGGCTCGACCAGCAGGGCCTCCGAGCGGCCGGTCAACCGCGGCGGGCAGACCTGCTGTTCGCCCGGGTGGCCGAGGTACACCGCGTGCTGGTCGAAGCGGACGCAGGCCTGCGGGTCCGCGGCCAGGTCGACGACCGGCCAGGCCGTGGGCACCTGGAAGACGCGGCCCTGGTAGGTCACCTTCTTGGTGTCCGGGCTTCCGGCGGGGGCGGCTACGGCGGAGCCGGCGGCGGGCGCCGCCATGAGGACGGCCGCCGCGACGACCGCGGCGCTCCGGAGCGCTGTCATACGGGTCTTCACCCAGATATCTCCTGACACGACGAAAGGCCGCACGCCGACAGGTCGGCCGCGCGGCACGGGCACGTCACCCTATCCGCGCCCTCGGACAGGCGGTGTCGCAGGCCCCTCCGGTCCGGCCGACCGTCCGTCAGCCGTCGCCCCGGGGCCCGTTCCCGCGCGTCGGGTCAGCCCGGCTGACAGGACGCGTTCTGTTCTCAACTCCGGTCGCGTGTGGGACCGTTGGCAGCGGCAGTCGTCACGGAGAGACCCGGATCGCGGGGGAACGGGGTGGTGGACATGACGGACCGGCCGGGCCCGTACGGACCGAACCGCCGGGGCCTGCTCGCCTCGGCCGGCGCCCTGCTGGCCGGCGGCGCTGCCTCGGGCCTGCCGGGGGCCGCGGGGTCTTCCCGGGGCAGGGCAGTCAGTGGGTCGGCATGGGTCGCGAGCTGGCGGAGGTCTCGCC
>NZ_JBSFJC010000132.1:0-21704 GCF_053597855.1 Kitasatospora sp. NPDC001225 | reverse complement strand
CAAGGCCGCCGCGGCCGCGAAGACCGCCAACGCCGCCAAGGCCTCCGCCAACCGCGACGCCGCCAAGGCCGTCTACTCCGCCAACCAGGCCGAGAATTCGGCCCGGCAGGCCCGATGGTCGGCGGCGGACGCCAACGAGTCCGCGAGTGCTGCCCGTGCTTCCGCCGAGGCTGCGGGCAAGGACGCCCAGGCCGCCCAGACCGCCGCCGACGACGCCCATGCCAACTACCAGGTCAAGTACGACGCTGAGGAGAAGGCCCGGCTCGCCAAGCTGGAGGCGGAGCGCAAGGAGGCCGAGAAGCAGGCCCAGGCCGAAAAGCAGAAGCAGGACTCGATCGCCGCGCTCGAGGAGGAGATCAAGAAGGCGAAGGAGGACAGCGACAACGTCAGCTACCTCTACCACCTGTTCTCCGAGAGCGTCCACCTGACCCTGGACGTCATCGGCGGCGCGGGCGGCGTTATCGCCCCCGGCCTCGCCGACGTCGCCGACCTCATCAACTGCGCCTACTACGCCGTCGAGGGCCGCACCGCCGACGCGCTCACCTCCTGCATCGGCGCGATCCCCTTCATCGGCGACGGTGCCGCCGTCGCCAAACTCGCCCAGTGGGCCAAGAAGTTCGGGTCCTGGGGCGAGAAGGCCGTCGAGTTCATCAAGAAGCTCGTCAACCGGCTCCCTCCGTCGTGCCCCCGACTCCGGATGAACAGTTTCCCGGCCGGCACCCACGTCCTGATGGCGGACGGATCCACTCGTAGGATCGAGACCGTCAAGGCAGGGGACAAGGTTCTCGCCACCGACCCCACGACCGGAGTGACTGGACCCCGTCGGGTCTCCGCGGCCATCTATACCCCGGACGACCGTGGCTTCACCGACATCTCGCTGGGCTCCGGAAAGTCCCTGACCAGCACCGATCACCACCCCTTCTGGTCCGAGAGCCAGAAGCAGTGGATCGACGCCGTGGACCTCAGGGTCGGCGACGAACTGCGCGACCCGGCCGGACGGCCCCAGCGCATCGAGGCCGTCCGGCATCGGAGCACGCTCCAGCCCGCCTACAACCTCACCGTCGACGACCTCCACACGTACTACGTACTGGCGGGCGGCGTGCCGGTCCTGGTCCACAACGACAACGCCTGGCAGGTGCCGGACGATTTCGTCATCATTCGCGGCGGGCAGAGCCCGATGCCGGATTCTGGTGTCGAATTCTCCGGTTCAATGGGTAGTTCGGTGAACGAAGCTGGCGCCGGCGTCCCGCATGGTAGCCTTCGCGCAACGACGGCCGGCGCAATTCGGGCGGCCGGCGGTACTGTGGTGTACGCGCCCGAGCCGATCGCCGGCGCGGGCTCTCCGCTCAACTACAACCACGTGAACGTCACGCTCGGAAGCAGTGATCCGTTCGGTGCCATTGAGTCCAATCCTGTGCCGAAGGCCGGCCGGCTGGCTCCTGACGCGCTCGGAGTTCCGCGGTGCTGACCAGGTAGACCACCAGCCGAGAGGGGTGCTGATGCCCAGAGTCGCACCATGGGGTCCGGGCGATACCACCGGCGGACCCGTGGACGAGATATTCGCTGCTTTGCGAGAGGCTTTCTCGGGCCTTCGAGTCGAACGATTGTCGGCTGCTCGCGCCAGTGACGACGAAAATGTCTGGTTTATTTCCCGGAAGGAAGGTGTAGAATTGCAGTTGGATTCTGCACCGAATGGCGAGCCGCCCTTTCTGCTTGAATCCGAGAGTGCGAGGGATCGGGCGGACGGGGTTGGTCCAGCCATAGAGATCCTGACTGGATGGTTGAGCGCCTGAATCGCGCCCGAGGGTCCCACCGCGAAACCTCGCGGTGGGACCCTCGGGCGTTTTTCGGTAACAGCGGAGGCCTATGCCTGGTGGGGGCAGCCGGCGGTGCTCCGCCGGCTGCCCGCGGTTCCACCGGTGGCGCCGTTACAGGCGGCTGAGGCGCTCGGCGAGGGCGCGGGCGTGGGTGGCGGCGGTGGGGCCGCGGGTGGGGTCGGGGGCTTCGGAGAGGAAGACCAGGGCGAGCATCAGGGCGGCGTCGAGGCGGCAGGCGAGGAGGGTGGGGTCGTCCTCGGCGGGGACGGGGGCGAGGGTGGCGTAGCCGGCGCGGAGGGCGGGGAGGTCGAGGTCGTTCTCGGGGTAGCGGGCGTATTCGGCGAGGCGGCCGAACTCGAGGGCGGGGGTGCCGAGGAGGGCGTTGGACCAGTCCAGGAGGGCGGTGGTGCGGCCCTGGTGGCGGCGGATGTTGGAGCTGCGGACGTCGAGGTGGAGGAGGCTGGTCCCGGTGAGGGGGGAGAGGTGCCGGGCGAGCAGGTCGGGGGCCGGGGGCTCGGGCCAGTCGGCGACGAGGCGGGCGAGTTCGGCCCAGCGGCGCGCTATCCGGGTGGTGAGGGCCTCGGCGGTGGTGCCGCCCTCGGCGGCGACGGGGTGCAGTGGCGGCGGGGGTGCCTGGTGGAGCCGGGCGAGGAGCCGGCCGAGGGCGTGGGAGTCGAGCGGGGTGCCGTCGTCGGGGACGTAGTCGGAGAGCAGCACGTCGGGGGAGTCGGGGTCGTCGGCGAGGACGAGTTCCCGGGCGCGGGCGACGGGCAGGCCGTGTTCGGCCAGGTGCCGGGCGATGGCGTGCTCCTGGACGAGCAGGGCGCGGGTGTCCACGTGCGGGTCGTTGGCGTTGGAGTCGAAGCGGTGGTGCGCGAGCCGTACGGCGACCGGTTCGCCGTCCCGGGCCCGGGCCCGGAAGACGGTGAACTCCAGGCCCTTGCCGACGAGTTCCAGGCCGCTCAGGCCCCACTGTCCGGCCAGTCGGTCCAGTACGGCGAAACGCTCACTCATGGTGCATCCTCGGTGGTCTTGCGACGGTCGGTCACCCTGCTGTCCCTCAGCAGGGCGTAGGCGATCGGCAGGCAGGTCAGCAGGGTGACCACGCCGCCGAGGGCGAAGGCGGCGCGCGGCCCGGCCGAGGCGCTCACCCGGCCGAAGACCAGCGCGCCGAGGGGCATGGTGCCCCAGGCGAAGAGCCGGTAGACCCCGGTGGCCCGGCCGAGCATCCGGTCCGGGATGATCGTCTGGCGCAGGGAGACGGCGACGACGTTCCAGACCATCAGGGCGAAGCCGGTGACGCCGTAGGCGACGGCGACCACGGGGACCCGGTCGGTGGCGGCCACCGCCAGGCCGGCGGCGCCCATCAGCGCCAGGTTGCCGACCAGCGCGGGGACCCGGCCGACGGCCTTGCTGAGCCGGCCGGCGACCGCGCCGCCGATCACGCCGCCGACCGCCCCGGCGGCCAGCAGCGCCCCGTACGCGGCGTCCGGGAGTTCCAGCACCTCGCGGACCAGGATCACGAAGACGGCGATCTGGCCCAGGTAGACGGCGTTGATGACCCCGGCGGAGACGGTCAGGGCACGCAGCAGCGGATCGCGGAGGACGAAGGCGACTCCCTCGCGGATGTCGGCCAGCAGGCGGGGTTTCCCGGCGCCCGGCCCGGGTTCGGCGGCAGGCCCGGATTCAGGTCCGGACTCGGGCACCGGCCCGCGCACGCCGCGCAGCAGCAGCGCGGAGGCCAGGAAGGAGACCGCGTCGATCACCAGCGGGACGGCCCGGCCGACCGTGAACAGCACGCCGCCGACGACCTGCCCGAGCAGGTCGCGCCCGACGGTCTGGACGGCGAAGAGCCGGCCGTTCGCCGACTCCAGCCGGTCCTTGGGCACGACGCTCGGCAGCAGCGCGAAGGACGCGCAGTCGAACAGCACCTCGCCGACGCCGAGCAGGAACGCGGAGGTGAGCAGCGGCCAGAAGGTCAGCCGGTCGGTGGCGAGCAGCAGGACGGTGAGGACCAGCACCGCGGCGCGCAGCAGGTCGGCGAGGACCATCAGCAGGCGCCGCTCGAAGCGGTCGGCGTACGCGCCGGCGGGCAGGGCGAACAGCAGCCAGGGCACCGTGGTCGCGGCGGTGACGGCGGACACCTGGAAGGCGTCGTCCAGCACCGCGGTGGAGAGCAGCGGCAGCGCGGCGAAGCGCATGCCGTCGCCGACCGCGGAGGAGGCGGCGGCGCCGAGGACCCGGTGGTAGCCGGAGGAGGGGCGGACGGCGGTGTCGGTGCTCACCCGCGCGGCTCCGCGGCGGGGTTCCCGGCCGAGAAGACGGCGCAGCGCAGTTCGCTGGTGTACCGCCGGCCGTCCACGTCCAGCCAGCGCTGGTCGGGGGCGGGCAGCATCTCGGAGACCTCCAGGGTGCCCTCGGCGCGGGCGGCCAGCCGGCCCAGCTGCCGGACCAGCAGCGGGGACTCCCAGTCGACGTAGACCGGCTTGGGCTCGCCGGGGACCTTGACGAAGACGTGCCGGGGCAGCCGGTGCTCGGCGCGCAGCCGGCAGGCGGCGACGAACAGCGCGGCGTCGTCCCGGCCGGTCTGGCGGCCGAAGGCGGCGGTGTCGCGCAGCCGGGCGGCGGGGATGCGCCAGGTCTCGCGCTGCAGCACGACGCGGCCGCAGCGGATGCGCGGGATGTGCGCCAGGTCGGGGGCGTCCAGTCCGGCGCCGCCGAAGTGGCGGGGGAAGGCGAACGGGGAGAGCGGGTCCTGCCGGATGCTCGGGCCGCCGGCCGGGGGCGCCATCAGGCGCAGCCGGCCCTCGACGCCGTGGGCGCGCAGCTCCAGCCGGCCGTCGCGCAGCACCAGGTAGAGCTGGGAGGGCTGCAGCACCCGGTCGCGGGACTGCGCGGAGCGGCCGTAGACCTCCAGGTCGTGGCAGGGGTAGACGAGTTGGGTGGAGGACTTGTCGGGGTGGCCGCGGGACAGGTTGGCGAGCACCTCGTCGTCGGCGAGCAGGGACTGGTAGCCGCGGTACACCTCGGAGAGCAGTTCGGGGGTGTGCTCCTGGATCAGCGGGCCGAAGCTGGTGTGGGTGATGACCTCCCGCACCGCGTGGCAGTCGCCGATGACGGCGGTGAACCGGCCCTCGGCCAGGTCCTCCCGGCTCCGCGCGGCGAACAGGATGTCCGGGTCGCAGACGGCGGGCGGGCTGCTCGGCTGGGCGGCGAGGACGGCGGCCATCCGCTCCCGGTCGACCACGACCTCGGAGCGGTCCGGGTCGGTGGCGGCCTCGCCGAGCAGGGCGGCGCCGATCTCCCGGTCCAGTTCGGCGAGTTCGGCCTCGACGGCGAGGCACTCGCGGGCGATGGCGTCGCGGTCGCGGAAGAACTCGGCGTAGAGGACGTCCAGCGGGATCTCCACGCCGGGGCCGAACCGGTCGGCCACCCACCGGGTGAGGATGACCAGTTCGCGCCGCATCCGCAGGCGCGGGCCGGCCAGCACGGTCTCGTACACGATGGACAGTTCGTCGGTGATGAAGCGGGCGAGGTCCGGGCCGACGGTCAGGTCGGCGGGGCGGCCGCGGGCCTCCTCGAACAGGATGCTGCGGTCGGCGTAGTGCAGGCCGCTGTTGCGGTTGGCGGGGCCGCCGGTCAGCTGCTCGAACCGGGCCTTGCTCTCGGCGAGCGCGGCCGCGCGTTCGGGCAGCGGCAGGGCGGCGAAGCGGGTCAGGTCGGCCTCGAAGCCGTCGATCGCGGTGAGCAGCGGGTCGGCCAGCGGGGCGGGGGCGGCGAGCAGTTGCTCGCGCAGGGCGGCCAGCGGCCGGTGGTCGCCGATCGGGATCTCGAACTCGACGACCACCCATTCGCGCTCGGCGAGTCCGGCGAGCACCTCGTCGAAGGGGACGGGGCAGCGCTGCTCGTCCTGCCAGGCCCGCCGCAGTTCGCTCAGGGTGCGTTCGCCGTCGCAGTGCTGCCACAGCCAGGCCTCGTACGGTTCGACCGGGCGCCCGCCGAGGTGCTGGAAGTCCCAGTCGGTGTCCAGGCCGTCGCGGGTGGTGAAGGCGTAGAGGTCGATCCGGCCGTCGCGCAGGAAGGACAGCGGGCGGCGCCGGGGGCGGGCGTGGTCGAGCAGGCCGGGGACGGCGGCGGCGCTCTGGGCGAGCTTCTCCGCGGCCCAGTGGCTGAACAGCGCGCGCCGTTCCAGCTCCCGCTCGCCGGACCAGGTGATGCCGGGGGCGGTGCCGACCCGGCCGGGGGTGAAGGGGCCGAAGTGCGAGTGGGTCTCGTTCTTGGTGGTGACCCGCTGGAGGTACATGGTGAGCAGGTCGGTCATCTTGCGGGTTCGCCGCCCGGTCGCGCCGTCGTGGGCGTCGAGCCAGGCGGCGAAGGTGGGGTAGGCGGAGTCGTTGGAGAGCAGCAGGACCTGCCGCAGCCGCTCGTCGCCGAAGGCCTCGACGACGGCGGCCCCGGCCCGGTCGAGGCGGTCCTGGTGCCGGGCGGCGAACCGGGTCTGCTCCTCGGCGAAGTGCCGGGCGGCGTCCTGGTAGGCGCGCAGGACGGCGGCCTCCTCGGCGGGCACGGCGGCGGCCGCGGCGGCCAGCTCGGGCTCGGGGACGGGCAGCAGGAACCCGGCGGGGGAGGACAGCCGGGCGGCGCCGGGCACCGGGTGGCGGCGCAGGGCGGCCTTGAACGCGTCGGCCAGCTCCTTCAGCCGCTGCCCGTGGGCGACGAGCTCCCGGGCCTCCTCGGCGGCGGCCGGGTCGGCCAGGGGCGCGAGCAGCTCCATCGGGAAGCCGGCCTGGCGGAGCACGACGACCGGCGCGAGCTGCCAGGGGACGCGCACCCCGGGCTCGGCGGCGGTCCGGGGATCGTTGACGGTGGTCACGGCCTCACCTGGGGGATCGAGTGGACGGGCGGACGGCGGTCGTGCAGGGCGTCCAGGACGGCGAGCGGGTCGGCGGGGAGCGCGGGCAGCAGGCCGGGGCTCGGCGCCCAGGGCTTGACCCGCACCCCGTGGTAGTCGGACCCGGCGGTGGCGACCAGGCCGAGCCGCCCGGCGGCCTCGGCGAGCCGGGCGCTGTCGGCCGGGGTGTGCCAGCTGGTCCACACCTCCAGTCCGGCCAGGCCGGCCGCGCGCAGCGGCGCCAGCAGTTCGGCGCACCGCGGGGCGTCCAGACCGGCGGTGTGCGGGCCGGGGTGGGCGAGGACGGCGACGCCGCCCGCCCGCTCGATCCAGGACAGCACGTCCACCAGGTCGGGGTTGACGGGGTGTTCGACGTGCAGCGGCCGGCCCGGGCGGCACCAGTCGGCGATGAGGCGGGCGAACCGGTCGTCGCCGTCGGCGTACGGGGCGAACCGGGGGTCGTCCCCGGCGGCCTCCAGCAGCAGCGCCAGGTAGTCGTTGACGTAGGCCACCCGGTCGCCGCCGAGGCGCCGTTCGACGTCGGCCCGGGCGATCGGCACGCCGAGGGCCTGCGCCCGGTCGGTCCAGGTGCGCCACCAGGCGAGTTCGGCGTCGTGGAGGCGTCCGATCCGCTGCCGGAACGCCTCGTCGCCGGGGTCGACGAAGTAGGCGAGGCAGTGGGTCTCCTCGCCGCGCCAGGTGGTGGTGATCTCGCAGGCCGGGACGACGGTGAGGTGCCCGGCGGCGGCCCGCTCGAAGGCGGCGACGCCCGCGAGGGTGTTGTGGTCCGTCACGGCGGCCACCCGCAGCCCGGCCTCGACGCACCGCCTCGCCAGGTCGGCCGGCGCCTCGTCCCCGTCCGAGTGCCGGGTGTGCAGGTGCAGGTCGACCGGGGTGGCCAGGGTCGCGGGCGCCCCCCGCATCAGCGGGACCTCCACGCCGACCGGGATCCCCGCGCCGACAGGGCCCCCCGCGCCGGCAGGGCCCCGCGCGCCGACAGGGCCCCCCGCACCGGCAGGCTCCTCCGCATCAGCGGGCCCCGGGCAGGGTGCGCCGCCAGGAGGCGGCCAGCCAGCGCTCGTACTCGGGGCCGGACGGCTCGTCCACGACCAGGCAGAGCGGCTCGATGATCCGCCCCGCGCCGCCGGCCAGGCCGCCGTGCAGCATGGTCAGGTTGTGGCCGAGCAGCAGGTCGCAGTGCTCGCCCGGGGCGAGCACCTCCCAGCGGCGGCGGAACCGCGCCCAGGTCAGGCCGGTGGCCATGAGCAGCTGGTGGCAGAAGAGCCGGGCCGCCTCGCCCCGGCACTCGCCGCAGGCGCACTCGCGGGCCAGCGGCACGGCGGCGGGGTAGCGCCGCCGCTCCTCCTTGGACAGGTCCGCCTCGCTGTGGTGGAAGGACAGGCCGTGCCAGAACGTCTCCTCCAGCCCGAGCATGGCGCCCACCGACGGGTAGGCGCAACCGTGTTCGGGCTGGCGCTCCAGGCCGCGGCGCAGGTTGCCGCCGAGCCAGCGGGCCGCGCCGGCCACGGGGTCGTCGCCCCGGTCGATGCCGCGCCGCTCCAGCACCTCGTCGATCACGCCGAGCCAGTCGTAGTACGTGGTGACGCTCAGCCCCTCGCCGACCTCGGGCAGGAAGATGCCCTGGTACATCTTGTGCGCGGCGGTGGTGGTGTACCCGGAGTCGCCGTAGGTGCGCTGGGCCGGGTCCCAGTCGGGGGCGTCCTGGAGGCTGGGCGTCAGGTACGAGCAGTGCTGGCCGTCGTGGTGGGGCAGCAGGGTCCGGGTGGTGTAGCCCTCGGGGACGTAGGTCTGCTGCGCCTTGTCGACCTCCAGCCGCATCCGGGCGGGGGCGCCGCGGGCGATCAGCGCGGTGCGGACGCGCTCGACGATGCCGGTGGACAGCCGGCGGCTCTCCTCGACCCCGAGTCGCAGCCGGCCGATCCGGAAGACGGCGTAGCCGGTCCGGTGGATGACCTCGACGGCTCCGGCGGCGAGGGCGTCCAGCGCCCGCTCGCGCTCGGCGGGGGCCCCGGAGACCAGCGGGGTACAGTCGAACTGCGCTTCGTGGGGTGTGAATCTCACCGGTGCTCCAGGGGTGCGGAGGGGGTGCCGGGGGCCCAGGGCGCGAGTTCGGCCGGGGCGACCTCGGTGCGGAACAGGAACTCGAAGAGCAGCCGGGCGGCGATCTGCGCGGTGCCGCCGGACGGGTCGTAGCGGGGCGCGATCTCGGCGATGTCGACGGCGCCGACGGGCAGCGCCCGCAGCTCCTCGTAGACGTCGAGGAGGTCGCCGATGCCGATGCCGCCCATGGTGACGTGCCCGGTGCCGGTCGCCGCGGCGCTGTCGAGCACGTCGATGTCGAGGGAGACGTAGACGGTGTCGCAGCGCGAGCCGAGCTCCTCGATGACGGGGCGCAGGGCCGCGGCGGCGCCGTCCCGGGTGATCAGGGAGCCGGGGACGACGTGGAAGCCGCTGTCCAGCAGGCCGCGGAACTGGTCGTACTTGGTCACGTCCCCGACCCCGACGAAGGCGATGTCCTCCGGGCGCATCTGCGGGATCTCGCTGATCCGGCGGGAGTTGGAGCCGTGGTAGAGCGGCCCGTGCAGGGTGCTCCAGTTGCCGAAGTCGAAGTGGTGGTCGATGTTGATGAACCCCACCCGGCCGGCGCCGCGGTCCAGCCGGCCGGCGCGGAAGCCGGCGAAGGTGGGGAAGGTGCAGGAGTGGTCGCCGTTGAGGAAGATCAGCCGCGGGGCGTTCTGGCTGAGCCGGCGGCTCTCGGCGGCGACGGCCTGGAAGGTCTTGACGGTGTCCGTCGGGTAGATGTGGAGGTCTCCGGCGTCCGCGACGCGGGGCGCGTGGTAGCGGAAGGTCTGCCCGGTGCGGGTGTCCAGCATCCGCCACTGGCCGAGGCTGGTGAGGTAGCTGGAGAAGACCAGGCTGGCCTGGCGGACCGCCCGCGGGCCCTCGGCGGCGCCGGGCCGGGAGCTGGCGGTGGCGTCGTAGGGCACGCCGGACACCACCCAGCCCGTCTCGCCCACGTCCACCTGGTCGGCGGTGGTGGTGGGGGCGCCGAAGAGGGTGCCGACGCCGGCCCAGCCGGGCAGCGGGTCCTGCTCGAAGTCCTCCGGCTTGACGCTGGTGCGGAGGGCCTCGAAGTCGGGGAGCTCGGTCATGTCAGTTCTCCTGCGCGGCGGGGGTGACGGACAGGCCGGGGACGGCGGAGGCCGGGGCGGCGGGCAGCGGGTCGCGGATGATGGCGTGCGCCGCGGCGATCTTCTCCTGGAACAGGTCCCAGCTGTCCTCGGGGGACAGGTGCCGGGGCCGGTAGACGACCGGGGCGTCCTCCCGCCAGTCGGCGAAGTCCCAGTTGAAGATGCGCTCGCGCAGCCTGGGGAAGTCCGGGGTGAGCGGGTACGGGACGAAGTTGTAGAGGTTGAAGAGCCACAGCGCCGATTCGTTCTCCCGCATCCAGCTGACGGTCTGGCCGTGCGCGGCCTCCGTCTCCTCGTCCAGGCCGCCCATCATGTTGAGGACGATCTTCAGCCCGGCGTCGCTGAGTTGACGGATCTTCGAAGTGTAGTCGTCCAGGCCGCGGGAGAGCTTGTTGAGGCGCTTGAGCATCTGCGAGTCGGCCGACTCGAAGCCGAGCTCCACGGCGACGACGCCGAGTTCGAGCATGGCCTCGACGATCCACTCCTTCACCTGCATCACGTGGGTCTGCACGATGAAGCGGTAGCCGGGGCGGTCGCGGAAGACGTCCAGCAGGTTGCCGACGGCCTCGCGGGACTGGCCGAAGGTCTTGTCGCCGATGTAGAAGAGCCGGGTGTCGGGGAACCGGCTGGTCAGCTCGTCGACCTCCTGGGCGAGCGCGTCCTTGGCGACCAGGGTGAGCTGCTTGCTCCAGGCGTCGCCGCAGAACGAGCACTGGTACAGGCAGCCGTGGCTGGCGTTGAGCCGCAGCAGCGGGACCCGGCCCTGGTAGCCGCCGAGGTGGCGGTAGTCCGGCGCCCAGGTGATCCGGTCGGACACCAGCCCGGGCAGCAGCGGCTTCTCCAGGCTGCCGCCGGACCCGGAGGCGAGTTCGACGAGCCGGCGCACGAAGGTGGCGTCGAGCTGGCCGCGGTGCACGGCGTGCACGGCGCCGTCGGGGGCGAGCGGGGCCATGTTGCCGCCGAGGACGACGCGCCGGCCGGCGTGCTCCAGCCGCTTGGCCACCTCCAGCGCGAGGCGGAGGTTCTGGGCGAGCGGGGACATCAGGACCAGGTCGCCGGGGGCGGTCGCCTCCAGCAGCGGCTCGGCGCAGTGCTCCGGCTCGGCCGGGGTCCTGGACAGGTCGCGGAAGACGGAGTCCAGGCCCGCGGTGTTCAGCAGGGCGGTCAGGTGGGCGACCCAGAGCGGCATCTCCCACAGGCCGTCGGTCGGGATGAAGTACTCGGGCAGCATGGCCCGGAAGCGCCGGTCGTAGTCGTCGTAGTAGCGGGCGAGGTTCGGGTCGGGGTCGTGGCTGGAGGGGAAGGGCAACTGGACGATGCAGCTCTTGGTCATGGCGGTGCCTTCGGTCGGTGAGGGCGTGGGGTCCTCGACGTGGAGCACTCAGTGGGGACGGCGCGAGAAGACCGCACAGCGCAGCTCGCTGGTGTGACGTTCTCCGTCGATGTCGAGCCAGAGGTGCTCCGGGGCGGGGAGCATTTCGCTGAACTCCAGAGCGGCGGCCGTCTTCCGGGCGAGCCGGAAGACCTGCCGGACGATGAGGGGGGATTCCCAGTCGACGTAGACCGGTTTCGGCTCGCCGGGGATCTTCAGGAAGCCGCGGCGCGGCAGGCCGAGTTCGCGGCGCAGCCGGCGGGCGGCGGCGAACTCCGGGGCGTCGCCCTTGGAGCGGTGGACGCCGGGGCTCCAGCCGCGCAGGGCCTCGGCGGGGACGCGCCAGCGCTCCCGGTGCAGCACGATCCGGCCGCAGCGGATGCGGGGCACGTGGTCGCGGTCCCGGTCGCGGACGCCGACGCCGCCGAAGTGGCGGGGGAAGGCGAACGGGGAGAGCGGGTCCTGGCGGATGCTGGGGCCGCCCGCCAGCGGGGCGAGCAGCTTGAGCCGGCCGGCCAGTCCGTGGGCGCGCAGCTCCAGCCGGTCGGCGGTGGCCAGCAGGTACAGCGCGCCGGGCTGGAGGACGTCGCCGCGGGCCTTCGGGGAGAGCCCGTACACCTCCAGGTCCGGGCAGGGGTAGGTGAGTTGGGCGCCGGTCTTGTCGGGGTGCGAGCGGGAGAGGTCGACCAGCACCTCGTCCTCGTCGAGCAGCCCCCGGTAGCGGTCGTGGACCGCGTCGAGGAGTTCGGGCGCCTCGGCCTGGAGCATCGAGGCGAAGCTGGAGTGGGTGAGCGCCTCGCGGACGGCGTGGCAGTCCCCGACGACGGCGAGGAAGTCGCCGCGGCCGATCGCGGCGGCGTCCGGTGCGGCGAGCATGACGTCCGGGTTGCACAGCGCGGGCGGGGTGTCGGGGTGGCGGGCGAGCAGCTCCTCCAGCCGGGCCCGGTCGACGACGCTCTCGGAGCGGCCGTCCTCGGCGCCGTCCAGCAGCAGGTCGACGACCTCCCGGTCGAGCGCTGCGATCTCCCGGTCCACCTCCTCGCACTCGGCGGCGAGCAGCGGCTTGTCGGCGAAGAAGGCGGCGTAGAAGTCCGGCAGCGGTACGGGCGTGCCGGTGCCGAAGCGCCGTGCCGTCCAGCGGTGCAGGATGTCGAGCTCGCGGCGGACGCGCAGCCGGGGGACGAGCAGCGTCAGGTCGTAGACCACGGACAGCTCGCGGCCGATCAGGGCGGCGACGTCGGGGCCGAGGACGACGTCCCTGACCGGGCTGTACGCCTCCTCGTAGAGGATGCTGCGGTCCGCGTAGTGCCGGCCCTCGGAGCGGTTGGCGGCGGAGCCGGTGACCTCCTCGAAGGCCTGCTTGAGTTCGCCGAGCAGGGCCGCGCGCCGCTCCGTCGGGCCCTCGGCGAAGCGGCGCAGCCCGTCCTGGAAGCGGCGCACCACGGCGAGGTCGGGGGAGTCGTCGGCGAGCTGTCCGGCGAGTTCGCGCAGCACGTCGGTGGCGCCGATCGGGATCTCCCGGCGGCCGATCAGCCAGTCCTGGTCGACGAGTTCGGCGAGCACCCGGTCGAAGTCGCGGTCGGCCGGGCGGTCCGGGCGGTCGGCCCAGGCGGCGCGCAGCCAGGCGACCGTGCGCTCGCCGTCGCAGTGCTCCCAGAGCCAGGACCGGTCGGCGTCGAAGGTGTCGGCCTTCACCGCGACGAAGCGCCAGCCGTCCGGCATGCCGGTGGTGCTCTCGAACGCGTACAGCCGGACGACGGGGCCCTCGGCGAAGGCGAGGGGCCGCCGGCGGGGGCGCACCGCCTCGAAGGCCTCCGGCCGGGCGCTGAAGACCTCGGCCATCGCCTCGCCCGCCCAGTGGCTGAGCAGGGCGATCCGGCGCAGCGGGCCGGTGGACCAGCCGACGCCGGGGGCGGCGCCCTCCGGTGCGGTCCGGGCGACGGCGAGGGGGCCGAAGTGCGAGTGGGTCTCGTTCTTGGTGGTGACCCGCTGGAGGTACATGGCGAGCAGGTCGGTCATCCGCTTGACGTGGCCGTCCGACCCGGCGCCGCCGGAGGCGAGCCAGGCGGTGAACTCCTCGAAGCGGGCGTCGTTGGACAGCAGCAGGACCTGCTGGAGGGAGGGTTCGCGGAACAGGTCCACGACGGTCCGGCGGGCGTCGGCGAGGGCGGCGCCGTGCTCCCGCTCGAAGGCCTCCCAGTGGCCGTCCAGGGCCTGCACCGCGTCCTGGTAGCGCTTGGCCGAGTCCAGGGCGGCCGGGCCGAGTTCGGCTTCGAGCCGGGCGAGGTCGGCGGGCGGGAAGGGGCGGAGCATGCCGACGCCGGAGGCGAGGTCGCCCCGGGTGCCGGCCCGCTCGGCGCGCAGGTCGGCCTTCAACCGCCGCCCCAGCTCTACGGCTTCGTCCCGCAGGTCGAGGACGGCGTCGGCGGCCCGGGCGGTCGAGGGGGCGACGACGCGGTCCAGCAGCGAGAGCGGGTAGCCCGCGTGGCGCAGCATCGCGACCGGGGTGAGGGACCACCCCGGGCCGCCGTCCGCCCCGGTGGTCGGGGTGCGGTCGCCTCCCGTCGGAGGTCGTGCGCCGTCCGGACGCGGCTTCGGCTCGTCCATGATCGCCCCCTTGTGGCTGACTTGATCACGACAGTTCGTGACCATAACAACGTGTCGAGGGGTCTTTCAATAACGATGGGCTCAACATGCGGGTTTCCGGCCAAGATTGACCGGTCGTCAGCCGAAACCCGTGGTGGTGCTGCAGGGCCCGGAGGTTGGGATGGCCTCAAACGGCCTGATTCGACGCAAACATGACGTCGAATCAGGCCGATGGCTGGGGCTGGAGGGTCCCGTCAGCTCAGGGTCCTGATCGGTTCGGCGGTCGCGGGGTCGAGGAAGTCGGGCTTCTTGCGCAGCGGCGAACACAGGATCGGGACCGGGATCAGCAGGGTGAACAGGCAGCAGACCAGCAGGGATCCGCGGTTGCCGATCAGCTGGCCGAGCACGCCCGCGAGGAGGGCGCCGACGGGGAAGACGCCCCAGGAGAAGAACCGGACGGTGGCCACCACGCGCGGCATCAGCTCGGGCGCGACGGCGGTCTGGCGGAAGGTGCGGCTGATGATGGCGAAGGTGACCGTGCACAGGCCCCAGCCCACGTTCCCCAGCAGGAACAGCGAGAGCCCCCAGCCGTGGAAGGTCAGCGGCATCAGCAGCGCGGAGACCGGCGCGGCGAACAGGGCGAGGACCGCGGCCCGGGTGGGGCCCAGCCACTTGACCAGGGCGGTGGTGACCGCCGCGGCGAGGACCCCGCCGATGCCCAGGCCGGCGATGAGGAAGCCCACGGTGAAGGAGTTGGCCTGCACCGTGCGGACGAGGAAGACCGCGGTGAGCGCGTCGATGGCCGCGGTGGCGAAGTTGAGCCCGGTGCCGACGAAGACGAGCGGGCGGATCACCGGGTGCCGTCGGACGAACTCGATGCCCTCGCGGATCTCGGCCACCATGTTGCGCTTGGCCTTCTTCCGCCCGCCGTCGAGGGGCGAGGGGACGGTCATCAGCAGCGTCGCCGAGAGGAGGTAGCTCACCACGTCCGCGATCAGGCTGTACGCGGCGCCCAGCGCCTGGACGAGGCTGCCGCCGAGGGCCGGGCCCGCGATCTGGGAGAGCGACTCGCTGCCCTGGATCAGGCTGTTGCTGGCGATCAGCCGCTCCTTGGCGACCACCGTCGGCAGGTAGGTCGAGTAGCCCACCTCGAAGATCACGCTCGACACGCTGATCACGAAGGCGACGGCCACGAGCTGGGCGAGGGTCAGCACGTCGAAGTAGACGGCCAACGGGACCGACACCAGGGCCGCGGCGCGGATCAGGTCGGCGGAGACGAGGACGAGGCGCAGCGGGAGCCGGTCCACGATCACCCCGGCCGGCAGCCCGACCAGCAGCCACGCGCACATGCTCGCCGCCGCCACCAGACTCGTCTCGAAGGTGCTGGCGTTCAGGACGAGGACGGCCACCAGCGGCATCGCGACGGTCGTGACCGCCGTGCCGAAGGCGCTGGTGCTGTGCGCGGTCCAGATCCGCCAGAAGACCGAGCGGTCGGGCGGCGTGGACTGCGTCGGGGACATCATCATGGAGCTCCTACTGCGGGCCTAGACGGCGTGGGTGTCGTACAGCGGGCGGGGGCCGTCAGCGCAGCAGCGCCACTTCCTGATCGCGAGGACGCGGACGCGGGCCGGCTCGCAGTCGACCCGCCTGGGGTGGAAGCCGGTCGCGGCGAGGAGGCCGAGGAGTTCCTCGGCGGTGTCGCCGCGCTCCCACCGGGGACGGTCGGTGTCCAGGTGCAGGACACCGTGCGGGATCAGCGCCCGGCAGAAGCCGTGCAGCACGGCCAGGGCGTCCTCGGGGGTGGGGAACGGCTGCGCCCGGCCGCACCAGATGCCGTTCAGCACCCCTTCCCCGTACTCCTCGTGGGCCGCGGCGTCCGGTCGCGGGTGGTCCAGGGCGATGGACGGCCGTTGGCCGGTGACCCGCGCGTAGATGGTCTCCAAGCCCTCCAGCCGGCCGGTGTCGAGCTCCGGCCGGCCCCGGGTGAACTCGGCCACGCGGATGTGCGGGGTCGGCGGCAGGATGCCCATGAAGGCCTGCAGGCCCGCCTCGCTCACGGGTGTGTCCATGTGGGTGGCTCCCTGTCCCTCGGTGTCGTCAGTGACCGAAGTCCTCGATCAGTTCGCGGAGCGCCTCGACGCAGCCGCCGCAGCCCGTGCCCGCCAGGCAGCGGTCGCCGATGCCGTCCGGTGAGTCCGCCCCCGCCCGGATCGCGGCGACGATCTCGGCCTCGGACACCGAGCGGCACACGCACACGACGCAGTCGGGGTCGGGATCGAACATGGTCACGGATCAGCCGACGGCGATCCGCTTGCCGTCCAGGACGAAGCAGCCCCGCTGCGGCTCGCGGGCCAGCAGGTCGACCTCCGGGAAGAAGGTGCGGTAGGCGGTGAAGGAGATCAGGTGCCAGATGTCGGCCTCCGGGACGCCCAGGGCGCGCACGTTGGCGATCTGCTGGTCGATCGGCTGGGTGCCGGCCGCGACGACGCCCTCGTGCTGGTACCAGAGGGAGTTCTCGGCGTCCCGGTGGAGGTGCTGGCCGCCCAGGTCCGGGGTGTCGCTGCGGTCCGTCATCAGCATCATGTTCGACGGTCCGGCCAGCTCCACTGCGCGCTTGGCGATCGCGAAGTCGACGTGCTCGCCGTCGAAGTTGAGGCAGGCGGTGATCCGGCCGGCGTGCGCGGCGCGGATGATCGCGGCCGGCACCGGGCCGACCTGCTCGTGCAGGTCCGCGAGGGACCAGGACGGCAGGTCGTACGAGGCGATGACGGCGTCGCGCTCGGCCTTCGCCCGGGAGGTGCGGAACGCGTGCCTGACCAGCAGCGGCATCTCGTTGAAGAGGTGGTCCGTGATCACGCGGACGCCCCGGCCGGGGAAGTCCGCGGCCTCGGCCGCGCTGATCGCGGTCTCCACGCAGTCGGCCCCCAACTGCGGGTCCTCCCGGGTGAAGTGGCCCAGGGCCGGACGGACGCCGCGCTCCACCAGGGTGGTGACGATCCACTCGAGGTCCGGGTAGCCCGCGGGCAGCGCCGGCGCGAGGTACGAGCCGGGCGTGAGGGCGTCCGGCGAGACCATCAGGTAGGCCAGGCCGAGCGGGCCGCAGGACGCGAGCTTCTCCCATTCCGCGCGGGACGGCGCCCAGACGGAACTGGCCGGGGTGCCGCCGAAGCTGGCGACCAGCGGGCCCTCCAGGGCGATCGCCCCGATGTGGGGGAGTTCCCCGTCGGCGCGCATCCGGGAGAACTCGCCCATGAACCCGACGAAGCCGTCGAGGCGCTCCTGGCGCAGGTAGAGCGTGGGGATGCAGATGATCCCCTCGGCGCGGGCGGCCTCGTCGAGCTCCTTGAGGTCCATGCGGCCGAAGTCGGAGAAGTCGACGTTGCCCAGACCGTGGCAGTGGACCTCGACCGGGAGGCTCGGCACGAAGTAGTCGCCGGAGCCCGCGTCGGTGCTCGCCGAGTCGGATACGGACAGCCGGCGGTTGCTCCAGGTGACGGAGGCGGATCGGGTGCGCTCGGGAGTCAGCGAGATGTTCGCTGTGAGCATGGTGGTATTCATCTCTTTCCAATCGAGTACATCTCGCGGTCCACCGCCACATTCGACCTGGTGCGCGCGTCAGAAGACGACGGAGCCGGTCGTCGCGAGATATTCCAGAATTTCCTTGGTGTCTGCGGTAGCGGTTTCCGCGTCGATCTCGTATTCGGCGGCCAGCAGCCGGCCGATGTCGGCGATCGAATTCCGTCCGTCGATCTGCTTCCAGATGAAACTGGCCGATTCGGACAGTTCGAACGGGTCCTTGGCGAGGACGGCTACCAGGAATCGGCCCCGCACATTGCGGACCCGGACGTCGGGCCGGTACGAGGGAACCTGGTCGACGGAGAGAACGGGCTGCTCTGCCATGTCAGAGGACCACGCTCATCGAGATCCTGCGGCAGACGGGCAGGACCTCGTTGACCCACGCCGCCGGGTCGGCCGGGTCGAAGGACTGCATGGTCTCCAGCGCCCAGTACTCGTCGAACGACAGCACCGACTGCTCCACCGCCCGGAAGCGCCGGGCCCGCCACTTGGCGTTCTGCCCGTACTCGGCGTACGAGGCGAGCAGCGCGTCCACGGCGTACTCCAGGGCGACGCGGGCCGAGAGCACCGCGCTCTCCAGGTCGCCGATCGACATCTGCCCCACGGCGTCCTCGACGCGGGTGTCGGCGTAGTTCAGGCCGCGCTGCACCAGCACGGAGCCGAAGGCCGAGGCCTTGAGCTCCTCCGCTCGCCTGGCCAGCCAGGCCTCGTTCTCCAGGCCCTGGCCGTGCCGGAGCCACTCCAGCATGACCGTCTCCTGGCGGTCGAGCTGGACGCCCTCGCCCATCGCGCTCTCGAAGGCCTCATGCGAGACCTTCGCCAGGACGGCGTCGATCTGCGCGTCCGTCATGTACCGGAGGTCGCAGCGGGTGCCGTGGACGTAGGTCTCCAGCGCGCGGAACTCGTCCGCGCCGAGCGGGATGGGGGCGCCGTGGAGGCTGCCCTGCCACGGCTCCTCGGTGATCACGAACAGGTCGATGTCGCTGCTCGGGTTGCCCCAGCCGCGCACGATGGAGCCCGCCTGGAAGACGCAGAGCGGCGCGTCCGGGAGGAAGCCTTGGGCGCGCAACTCCGGCAGGGAGGAGGACGAGTTGTCAGCCATGGCTCTCTTTCTGTGAACGTTGGTGCTCGAGCAGGACGGACGGGGCGTTGTTGACCAGGTGGGCCAGCAGCGCGGGGAGGACCGAGCCGGACAGGGCGACCAGGGCCAGCAGCGAGAGGGCGGCCAGGAGTTCCACGGCCACGACCCGCGGGGCCCGGCGCCAGTGGCTGTCGCCGACGTGGTGGCGGGCGATGAAGGCGGCCGCGCCCAGCAGCGAGGTCACGACGCCGGCCGGCCCCGCCGCGGTGACGGCGAACGACCGGTACAGCGCCTCCTCGCCGAAGGGCGCCAGGGTCCCCGTCGCCACCCTCGTCCGCGCCTGGAGCGGGGTGGAGGGGCCGATCAGGAAGGCCAGGTCGCCGGAGAGCAGCAGCCGGAAGTTCATGCCCCCGGCCAGCAGCAGGACCGCGGCCAGCCCGAGCGCCACGAGGTACCACCACCAGGCCGCGCCCCTGGTCAGCCAGGGTGCGCCGGTGGCGGCGGCGACCGCGATGAAGGCGGCCGGCACGGCGACGGCGAGCGCGTTCTCGCTCCAGTACGCGGCGCCCGTGCGCAGGGTCCGCGGCATCCGCCACGGCAGCAGTCCGGCCAGGGCGTCCAGGGCGACGAGCACGGCGGCCGCGCGCCAGGTGCCGCCCTGGAGCCAGAGCGCCACGGCGAAGGCCGCCATCGCGGCCGCCGACAGCAGGCGCACGGGCTGCGGCGGCCAGGCCGAACGGTCGAAGGCGCGGGCCGCGAAGCCGGTGCGGTCGGCCGCGGGCGCCGGGGACGGCGTGCTCATCGCCGGACCGGTTCCCCGGTCCCGGGCACCGCGGTGATCACGCCGACGGCCAGTGCCTCCTGGAACGGCTCGGTCACGTCGGCGAGTTCGCCGCCCGTCTCGGCCAGCGCCTCGGCCAGGGTGCGGGTGCCGTCGAGGGCCCGCAGCAGGGCCAGCCAGGCCGGGTCCCCGGAGGCCGAGATCTCGTACTCGAAGCTGCCGTCGACCACCACGAACCACGAGTCCGGCTGCGCGGGCACGGTGGCGAGCAGGGCGTTGTCGGCCAGCGCGTAGACCGCCCCGCGGTCGAGCTCCGGCTCGCTGACGACCCGGGCGACGATCTCCCGCGCCTCGCGCTCCCAGTCGCCGACCTTCAGCTCCACCGGGGTGGGACGGGCGGCGGCCAGCGAGGGCGCGGCCGGCAGCCGGGAGGTCATGGCGTCCAGCAGGCCGAGGTTGACGATCCGCAGCAGCAGTTCGGTGCTGCCGGTGCTGGGGCTGCGCTCCAGCCGGTCGAGGGTGGTGCGCAGGCCGTCGGCGTTGAGGTAGCGGCGCGCGTTGTCGCCGGAGAGCGCCTCCTCCAGGAGGGCGGCGCCGTCCTGGGCGAGCAGCCGGGTGAAGAAGCGGTCGGTGTGCCGGGCGCCCTCGCCGTGGAAGAAGTAGCCCTTGGGCCGGGTGCGGATCTCCTCGGGCAGGATGCCCTTCAGGGCCTCGCGCACGATGCGCTTGTCCCACAGCAGCGCGGAGCGGCGGGCGGCGGGGATCCGGGCCACGAGTTCGACGAGGCGGTGGTCGAGGAAGGGGACGCGGGCCTCGACGCTGTTGCCGGCGGCGGTGCGGTCCTCGTGCCAGACGTTGTACTGCTCCAGGGTGCGGTACTGCCAGGCGAAGTAGCCGGCGAAGTGGTCGTCCCGGTACGGCGAGGCGGGGTCGATCTCCGTGTCGTTGAGCAGCGGGACGCCCTGGTGCTCCCACCAGTGGCCGAGCTTCGGGTTGCGCTCCAGCGCCTGCCGCCGGTACAGGTCGCCGAGGTTGGACTCGAAGTCCTCCCAGGTGCCGCCCTCGCCGGCGAAGCTCGGGATGTAGCCGCCGTTCATCTCGTCGGCGGCGGCGCCGAGCAGCATGCCCTTGATGTCGGGGAAGTTCTGCCGGGCGAAGCGGTGCAGCTCGAACTTGTAGAAGATCTCGGGGCCCACCAGCGGTGTCTCCGCCAGCCAGACGAGGTCGCGCCACTCCTGCGGGCCCGGGACCCGGTCGGAGCCGATGAGCACCTGGTGGTTGGCCAGGCCCAGCAGTTCGGCGGTCCGGTGCCCGCCGCGGGCGTCGCCGTTGAGGACGGTGCCGGGCGTCAGCGCGGTGAAGGTCTGGAGGCCGGAACCCGGGGCGAGTGCGGCGACGGCGGCGGAGTCGATGCCCCCGCTGAGGAAGAGGCCGAGCTCCGTGTCGGCGGTGGCGCAGTCGGCGACGGAGGCGGCGAGCAGGTCGCGGAACTCCGCGATGTAGTCCTCGTCCGTCATGTCGGAGTGGGCGTCGGAGCCGGGCAGTTCCCAGTAGCGGTGCTCGCTGGTCGTGCCGTCCTGGAGCCGGATCTGCAGGATCGTGCCGGGTGTCACGATCTGGAGGTCCTCGAACCAGGTGGTGATGCGGCCGTGCACGAACCCCGGTGTGGCGTTCATGTCGTACTCGCTCAGCGCGCGGTTCCAGTCGAGGCGGCGCGGGGTGGCGGGGTCCGCGAACAGGGCCTTCATCTCCGAGGCGAAGACGACGCGTTCGGCGTTGCGGTGGTAGTAGAGCGGCTTGATGCCGAAGCGGTCGCGGCCCATCAGCAGGACGCCGCGTGCGCGGTCCCACAGGACGAAGGCGAACATGCCGTTCACCCGGTCGAGGAAGCGCAGGCCGTCGCGCTGGTAGAGGTAGAGGAGGACCTCGCAGTCGGAGCCGGTGCTCAGACGGGTGCCGGAGGGCAGGCCGGCGGCGAGCTCCTTGTGGTTGTAGACCTCGCCGTTGGCGATCAGGACGAGATTGCCGTCCGCGCTGACGAGGGGCTGGGCGCCGTCCTCCGGGTTGACCAGGGAGAGCCTGTTGAAGGCCATGCCCACGGGGCCGTCGCAGAGCAGCCGGCGGTCGTCGGGGCCGCGGTGGGCGAGTGTGCGGGCGAACGCCTCCAGGAGCGCTCCGGCCTCCTCGGGCAGGGCGGTCCCGTCAATCCGGGCCACGCCGGCGATGCCACACATTCTCCACACTCCGTCCGCAGAAAAACAGAAAAGCGTGCCACCGGAAAGCGGCATAAGGGGTTCCCGGAGGTGCGCCACGCCCGGAAACGGGCGTGGCTTCACTTCGGCGGCGTTGTTGAACATCCATCCTCCTCGGCGTGCGAATTGGGCTCAC
>NZ_JBSFJC010000131.1:0-22009 GCF_053597855.1 Kitasatospora sp. NPDC001225 | reverse complement strand
GGGGGCCGGGGCGCCCCCGCCCCCGGGGGGGGGGTGGGGGAAGTCGGCCGGGCCGACTTCCCACTCCGGGGGCGACGGGTGCCGGGGTGCCGGGGGCTACCGGGAGAGCAGGACCGCTCCCGCGGCCGCCGCCGCGGCCAGGATGACGAGGGCCAGGACCGCGCAGCCGAGGTTCGCCTCCACGGACCCGCGGGTGGCGGCGAGGGCCGGTGTGAAGTCGGCCGGGTTGTCGGGCGCGTAGTGGATCACGACCTCCTGGCCGTACACGGCGGTGGTGTCGGACAGGTACGAGGGCTGGTAGCCGGTGACGGCCGTCCCCTCGGGGGTGGTGAAGGAGTAGACGGGCGTCCGGCTGGTGCGGAGGTCGCCGTCCGCGTCGGTCTCGACGGTCCTGAGGACGGCGATGACGCGGCCCGTCGCGGACGCCATGGCGTCCAGCTCGGCGAGACGCTTCCTCATGCGCCGCCGCTCCCCGGGCAGATGGAAGGCGGTGAGGACGGTGAGCGGCCCGCAGACCGCGACCAGGGCCCACGGCCAGCCCCAGTCGATCGAGGCGACGACCACCAGCCCGACGTAGATCAGGAGGACCGCGGAGTTCGGCAGGCCGAGCCCGCGCCCGCCGTCCTGGGGGCTGTTGGTGAACCGGAAGGCGTGCGGTCTCCCCGGCCGGTAGCGGATTCCGACCTCCCGGCCCACCCAGGCCGTGGTGATCAGGTCGCCGGTCCCGGTGTCGTTCGTGACGACGAACTCCTCGCCGGTGGAAGGGTCCCGGAAGCGGACGACCACCGCGATCCCGTCCTCCTGGGAGCTCCCGTGCCGCGGCTCCCGCACCCGTTCGATCCGCCCCGTCACCCGTACCGTCCGCTGCGCCCGGGTCAGGCCGGCCAGCGACCGCCCGTACCCGACCAGCGCGACGAGGCCGAACGCCCCGCACCACAGCGCCAGAACTCCGTGCCAGTTCATCTGCGTCCCGTTCCTGTCCGTGGTTCAGTGCGCCGAGGTGCGCCGCAGCACCCGGCCCTGCCCGTCCGCCTCCAGCACGGCGGCGCCCCCGGGCCCGGTCACGCTGACCGTGATGGTGACGGGGCCGTCGGTGCGGAGGACGGTGATGCTCCAGGCCTGCGGGGCGTGGACGCCGAGGGTGGTCCTGGCCTCCTCGACCAGGGCGGGGAACCGCTCGTAGGGCAGCGACTTCGGGTCGAACTCGCGGGCCTTCGTGGCGGCCGAGGAGAACGTCACCGCCAGCAGGTTGTCCGTCACCTGGAGGGTGGTCACCGGGCCGTACTCGCCGTTCCGGGTCACGGAGTCGATCGACCGGCCCAACGCGCCGTCGTCGAGGAAGGACTGGCCGGCGCCGAGCACGACGGTGCCGGACCCGCCCGTCACCACCTCGGCCGACCATGAGGAGGAGACCGAGGGGTCCGCCGAGGAGGACGGCGGTTCGGCGGGCCGCTGCTCGAACAGGTCCGCGCGGAACAGGAAGACGACGGCCGTGGCGGCGAGCAGCAGGCCGAGGAGCCCGACGAAGCCGACGGCACGGCTCTCGGGAGGCTCGCTCAGCCTGGTCGCCTCGGGTGCGGAGTCGAGTCGGGCTCCGGCCGCCCGCTCCTCCCACTCCGGGGTCGGCCGCTTCACGATCCGCATGTCCGTCGGCCGGTCCGGCGGGTAGCGGACCACCAGGACGGTGCGCGGCACGTAGTCGGGGAGGTCGGCGACGTTGATGTCCTGGGTGAGCTCCACCCGGAACGCGGGCCCGTCGTCCGGTACGACGGTGAGGTCGAACCGCACCGCCCGGTCGGTCACCTGGCCCTCGGGGACGGTCCGGCCCTCGACCACCGCCAGCGCCGTACGCGGGACGACGGCCGCCTCCCGCGCCCGCCGCGGCCAGCCGGCGAGGAGGTACAGCAGGCCGTAGCCGATCGGCACGCCCAGGCCGCCGACGAGCAGCGGCACATTCTCCAGGACGACGCCGACGACCAGCCCGGCGAGTGAGCCTCCGATGACGCCACCCGTCAGGAAACTGCGGGCGAGGGCGATCGGCAGGTTGCGCCTGGGCGGCACGCCGGGGGTGATCGTCATACCGGTGATTGTGCCGGGCTGAGGGGCCGGCCGATAGGCCTTTGTGCCGTCGCCGGTGGGGAGTTGCTCGCGACCGGCCCTGCCGGACGGGCTTCGGCCTCGGTCGACTACTCGTCGTAGACGACCGTGAAGTCCCTTTCAGCCGTGGCGAATTCGGCCAGTCGGCTGCGGAGCAGCGCGGCCGACGACGGGACCTCGCGCTCCAGCTCGGCCCAGCCGGTGAAGCGCAGCTCGCGGGGCATCGCGACCAGGCCGGTGATCGCGTCCCAGAAGGCGTTCCAGTTCCTGCCGTAGAACGCCGGGAAGCCGAGTTCGCGCTTCAGGACGGCGTGGAGACCGCTGTCGTCGCGGACGGATCCGACGTCGATGGTGACGAGGCGGGGCACGCTCGGTGTCGGGTCCTCGGTGGCGCCCGGGAAGGACGGCAGCCACCAGCACCAGACCGACCGGTCCTCGGGCCAGGGGCGGCCTTCCTCGTCCGCCCGGTCCTCGAAGACGTCCCTGGCCAGGTCGATGGGCCGCCAGGCGGCGTCGAGCGGTTCGTCGGGCGTCGGCGGCCGGACGAAGCGGCGGCCGCGCTGGTCGCAGGCGCCGTACTCCTGGACGTTCCGCTGGGCCCGCAGCAGCGAGACGCTGTTGGCGCCGCGCGACAGGAGCGGCCGGCGGAGCTGGGTCGGATCGTCCTCCCAGGAGCAGACCGGGCAGACGACGGAAGAACCGGGCCACCCCTCCCGGACGTCGAAGACGAGATGGCCGCAGCAGGGGCAAGGCCGACGAGTGTCCACCCCGGCAGTCTGGCCCGCCGTCCCGGCCGGTGGCGACCCGGTTTCGCGCGGCCGTTCGTCAGCCTTCCGTTCTGCTCCCCAACTCCGCTGCAACTGTGTGCAATCGGCTCGGGCGCGGCGGCGGTGCGCGGCTACGCTTCTCGGTAGGAGCCGCACGGGGAGTGCGCCGTCCACCCCGACAATTCCCAGGCAGGTGAACCATGCCCTCAGTCATGCCGTCCAGCAGCGCGGTGGCGGTCCGCAAGGAGGTCGCCGACCGGTTGCGCGAGCTGTGCCGCGACGCCGGGTTCAACGGGCGCGAGCTGGCGCTCCGGGCCGGCTGGCACCCCTCCAAGTCCTCCCGGATCATCAACGCGCTGACCTCGCCGTCCGACGAGGACATCCGCACCTGGTGCCGGCTCTGCGGGGCAGAGGAGGAGTCGGCCGACCTCATCGCCGCGACGCGCTCCGCCGAGTCGATGTACGTGGAGTGGCGACGGCTCCAGCGCACCGGGCTCACCCGGCTGCAGAACTCCTACGTACCGCTGTTCGAGCGCACCAGGGTGTTCCGGGTGTACAGCTCCTCCCTCGTGCCCGGGTTCCTGCAAAGCCGGGGCTACGCAACGGCGTTGCTCTCCGCCATCACCCGTTTCCACGGCACCCCCGACGACGTCGCCGACGCGGTCGACGCCCGGCTCGCGCGCTCGCGGATCGTCCGGGAGGGCGGGCGGCGGTTCGCCCTGCTGATGGAGGAGTCGGTCCTGCGCCACCGGATCGGGGACGCCGGGGTGATGCGCGGGCAGCTGGACGACCTGCTGGCCGCGACCGCGCTGCCCGCCGTCTCGTTGGGGATCGTCCCGGCGGGCGCGGAGCGGGAGGTCTGGCCGCTGGAGACCTTCAGCGTCTACGACGGCGAGCAGGTGGAGGTGGAGACCCTCACGGCGAGCCTGACCGTCACCCGGTCCCGCGAGGTCGCCCACTACCTGGACGCCTTCGAGAAGTTGTCCGGCACGGCGGTGTACGGCGACCGGGCCCGGGAGCTGATCGCCTCGGCGGTGGACTCGATCGGGTGACATCGCCCTACCACGGTTTGGGATTTGCCGGGGGAAGTCACCCAAGAATCACCGGTCCGAGCGAATCCGACGGTTCGTCAGTTTCGCCGACCCCTCTTCTGATCAGGAAGCCGTTCGATAATCCGTTCAGGAAAGGGTGATTCCGCATGACCGAGCCGAACTCCTCCCCGTCGATCACCGAGGCGACGCTGGCCTCCGTCGCCGACAACGGCCTGTGGGGCCCGGGTGCCGCCACCGTCAACCCGGCCGTCATCGACCTCGGCAACGGCCTGCTGGCGGCCCTCCAGGGCGACGAGACGGTCCAGCTCCCGCCGGAGCTCGCGGAGTTGGTGGCCGCGGTGCGGCGGATCGCCACGATCGGCGTGCCCAGGATCACCTCGGGGGACGGCGTCCGTCTGTCGGCGTTCTCCATCAAGCTGAACGGCGACCAGCCGCGCCCCGTGGTGATCGTGCCCGCGGGCTGGAGCCCGGTCGGCTGGCTGCCCTTCGTGTACGCGTACCTCAAGCTGGCGCAGCGCGGCTACCACGTCCTCGCCTACACCCCTCGCGGTCTCGGCTTCCCGGGGTGGATCTCCACCTCCGAGGGGCACGTCGACGTCGCCGGGCCCTACGACTGGGCCGACGGGTCGACGGTGATCGACTACGCCATGGAGCACTTCGAGCCGAGCCGGGTGGGCTTCCTCGGCGAGTCCTACGGCTCCGGGATCAGCCAGCTGGTCGCCGCGCACGACCCGGCGAACCGGGTGGCCGCCGTGGTCGCGCTCAGCACCTGGGGCAACCTGGCCACCAGCCTCTACGCCAACGGCACCCGGCACGTGAAGGCCGTCGAGCTGCTGATCGGCTTCACCGGCGGCGAGAAGGAGGACAAGTTCGACGCGGTCACCCAGGAGATCCTCGACAGCTTCGCGACCGGCCGGAACCTCGACGAGGTGGTCGCCTGGGGCACCGAGCGCTCGCCGGAGGCCTACGCCGACATCACCAACGCGCGCGGCATCCCGACCTTCGTCTCCAACACCTGGCACGAGACCCTCTTCCCGGCCTCCTCGGTGATCGAGACGTTCAACCGGCTGAACGTGCCGAAGCAGCTGAACCTGTGGATCGGAGACCACGGCGCGCCCGAGGGCGCCGGCCTGTCCGGCCTGCTGACCCACCTGCCCTTCCCCGGTCTGGCGGAGCCCCTCCGGGAGGCCTACGAGTTCCTGGACCACCACCTGCTGGGCGCCGACAACGAGGCGCCGAACCGCAAGCAGGTGACCAGCCAGGTGATGTTCAGCTACAAGACCAAGCCGGTGCTGGGCGGCGGGCAGCGGATCACCGAGGCCGCCCGCAGGGAGGGCCACGACTCGTGGGCGGACGTCACCACCGGTACGGAGGCCTGGTACCTCACCGGTGTCAACGGCGACGGTGACGGCGCGCTGGCCGACAAGCAGAACGCCGGCTGGTCGCGGAGCTTCACCGCCGGCCTGGAGACCAAGGCCACCGCGGTGGACGAGGTCCTGAAGACCGGTCAGAAGGAGTGGACGGGCAACCCCCGGAAGTACGTCCTGGCCGAGTTCGAGCGGGAGAACCTGCTGGTCTGGTCGACCGATCCGCTGACCGGCAGCGGCGAGACGGCCCGCCGCATCCGGGGCGCCGCGTCGGTCCGGCTGACCGTGAACAGCACCGAGGAGGCCGCCACGCTGGTGGCGTACCTGTTCGACGTGGCCCCGGACGGCTCCGCGCGGATCATCACCCACGAGCCGTACACCGTGCTCGATCTGACCCCTGGCCAGGACACCACCGTCGACTGGCAGCTCCAGCCGGCCGCGTACGACGTGCCGGTCGGCCACCGGGTGGCGCTGGTCGTCAACAGCCGCGACCAGCTGTACTCCTTCGCCGCGGAGCAGGGCACCGTCACCATCGGCTCGCCGCGCGGGAACGAGTCCCGGCTGGAGCTGCCGCTGGGCTGATCCGCCCGCCGCTTCTGCCCGGCCCGTAGGCCCCGGCCCGTCGTTCCCGGCCCGTCGCCCTCGTGGCGGCGGGCCGGTCGGCGTCCGTCAGGCCGTGGTCCTGGCGGAGGTGCCGCGCAGCAGGAGCGCGATGAGGACGGCGAGCAGCGCGCCGACGGCCGCCAGGCCCCACAGCACGGAGTGGAAGGCGGAGTCGTAGGCGTGCGCCAGGAAGCCCGTGAAGGCGCGATGGTCGGTGGCGCCGGAGAGGTCGGCGGCGCCCGCGAGGTCCCCGCCGGCCGCCCGGTCGGCGACCTCGCCGGCCCGGGAGGCGCCCGGGTGCGCGTCGATGCCGTCGGAGACCCGGGTGCCGAGCACGGTGGCCAGCGCGGAGCCGTACACCGCGACGGCGACGGCCTCGCTGCCCAGGCGCAGGGTGTTGAGGAAGCCCGCCGCCATGCCCGCCTTGGCCGGGTCGACCAATTCCAGCGCCTGGCCGTCGACCAGGCCGGCCGACAGCCCCATCCCGGCGCCGGTGATGAGCATCGGGGCGGCGAGCAGCAGCACGGTGGCGGAGGGGGAGAGCAGGGTGAGGGCGAGGTCGCCCGCCACCAGGCAGGCCAGGCTGAGGAGGACCAGGGTGAGCGGGCGCACGCCGCGGGCGACCAGCCTGGCGGCGAGCATCGGCAGGACCAGCACCGGTGCGGTGAGCAGCAGCATCAGCAGCCCGGCGGCGCCGGTACCGCGGCCGGTGACGGCGGTCAGGTAGCTCGGCAGGTAGGTGAGCACGGTGACGAAGCCGAAGGAGGCGGCCACCGGCACCAGGCAGAGGCCGAGGAAGCGGCGGTCGCGCAGCAGGCCGAGGTCCAGCATCGGGTGGGCGCTGCGGTGCTCGACGGCCGCGAAGACGCCGAGTACGGCGACCGCGCCGGCGAACAGGCCGAGCACGCCCGCGCTGCCCCAACCCCACTGGGAGCCCTGGACGATGGCGGTGGTGAGCAGCACCATGGCGAGCACGAACAGCGCGCTGCCGGGGACGTCGATCCGCCCGCCGCCGGTGCCGGCGCTGCCGGCGGATGTGGCGGCCACGGCGCGGGCGATCACGGGCAGCGCGAGCAGGACGAACGCCAGGGCGACGGCGTGCACCGCGAACACCCAGCGCCAGCCGAGGCCCTGCACCAGCACGCCGGCCAGCGACGGGCCGAGGGCGACGCCGGCCCCGGCGACGGTGCCGAACAGCGCGAAGGCCCGGGCGCGGGCCGGGCCGTCGAAGACGGTGGAGAGGATCGCCGCGCCGCAGGAGAAGATCGCGGCGCCGCCGATGCCGGTGAGGGCGCGGGCGGCGTCCAGCCAGAGCACGTCGGCGGCGACGGCGCTGGCGAGCGAGCCGAGGGCGTAGAGGGCGACACCGGCGGCGAAGGCCCTGGCCCGGCCGATGACGTCGGCGACCGAGCCCCAGACCAGGGTGAAGCAGGCGAAGGCCACGTTGAAGGCGTTGACCACCCACTGGAGCGGGGCGAGGTCGGCGTGGGTGCCGGCGCCGATCCGGGGGAGGGCGACCGCGGTGCCGGAGATGGACATCGGGACGACGAAGACCGCGAGGAGGACGGCGGCGAGGACGGGCGTGCGGGCGGGGCGTCGCCGCTGGTCGGGGGCGTCTGACGGCGCGGCCGGCATGGCCTGCGTCGGCTGTGCGGCCTGTGTGGGCTGCGTGCTCAAGGGGGCGTGACTCCAGGCTTGAACCGGCCACGGGGTGGCCAGGTACGGATTTGATCGAACCTAAAGCTGCCACGGCGCCGAGGTACGATGCAACCCATACCTTGCGGAGGAGGAACCGATGCCCGACGCCGAAGGCCACCCCTCGACCGGGGAGATGGACCTGCGCACCGTCCTGGGCGCGCTCGCCGACCCGCTGCGCTACGGCGTGGTCGCGGCCCTGCTGCGGGAGGGCGAGGGGGCGGCGCGCACCTGCGCCTCGTTCAACCTCCCGGTCTCCAAGTCCACCCTCACCCACCACTTCCGGGTGCTGCGCGAGTCCGGCCTGATCCGCCAGGTCGACCGCGGCAACAGCCGGGCCGCCACGCTGCGCCGCGAGGACCTCGACCAGCGCTTCCCGGGGCTGCTCGACCTGGTCCGCGGAGACTCCTGACGGCGGGGGAGGCCCAAGCGGAGGTCAAGGAACCTTGACCTCCGCTTGGGGCCGCCGCGGGCTGGCGGCATGTCAAACTGTGCGCCCCGCAGGCCGATGAGGAGAGTTCGGTGGACCTGGCGCGCCCCCTGATCGAGGACTTCCCCGCCCACCCGGACGGCGACCCCGCCGACGCCCTGGCCCGCGCCGTCCGGGCCCGCCGCACCGCCCTCGGTCTCACCCTCCCCGACCTCGCCGTCCGCACGGGCCTCCCCGAGGCCGACGTCCGGGCCGTCGAGGCGGGGCACGCGAGGCCGACGCTGGCGCTGCTCACGGTGCTGTCGCGCGCCCTGCGGAAGGTGTAGCCGGGGAGGTCCTCAGACCGGCTCGTAGGAGGTCCGGCGGACCAGGGCGCGGGCGTGGGGGGAGTCCATGGGGTGGGCGAAGAGGTACCCCTGGCCGAGCGGGCAGCCCATGGCGGCGAGCAGGTCGCGCTGGTCGGGGTGTTCGATGCCCTCGGCGATGACCTGGACCCCGAGGGTGTCGGCGATCCGGGTGATGCCCTCGACCAGGGCGTACTGCTGGGGCGAGTGGCCGAGGCCGTCGATGAAGGACTTGTCGATCTTGAGCAGGGAGATCGGGAACTCGCGCAGGTAGGACAGCGAGGAGTAGCCGGTCCCGAAGTCGTCGATGGCGATGCCGACACCGAGTCCGGACAGCGTGGCCATGTCGGCGTGGATGCGGTCGTCGCGGCGCATCAGCACCGACTCGGTGAGCTCCAGGACGAGGGTGTGGGGGTCGATGCCGGTGGCGGCCAGCGCCCGGCGGACCACGTCCACGAAGCCGGCGTCGCGGAACTGGCGGGCCGAGACGTTGACGTTGACCCGCAGCGGCGGCCGCCCGGCGGCCGTCCGCGCCGCCGAGCTCGCGGCGTGCCAGGCGGCGACCTCCTGGGCGGCGCGTTCCAGCACCCAGGCGCCGAGCGGGACGATCTGGCCGCTCTCCTCGGCGAGGGCGATGAACTCGTCGGGCAGCACCATGCCGCGCCGGTCGTGCGGCCAGCGGACCAGCGCCTCGAAGGCGACCAGATCGCCCGTGCGCAGGTCGACGATCGGCTGGTAGTACAGCTGGAAGGCCGATTCGGCGATCGCCGAGTCGAGGTGCTCGTTCAGCTCGTGCCGCTCCACCATGCCGGTCTGGAGGGCCGGCCGGTAGTGGCGCCACTGGCGGCGGCCGGCCGCCTTGGCGGAGTAGAGCGCGAGGTCGGCGTGGGTGAGCAGCTCGGTCGCGTCCACGCTGTCCTCGGTGGTCGCCACACCGATGCTGGCCGTCACCCGCACCGTGCCCGACGTGAGCTTGAACGGTTCGGCGAACACCGCCAGCACCCCGGAGGCGATGGTGTCCACGTCGGCGGGCCGTCTCGCGTCCTCCACCAGGACGGCGAACTCGTCGCCGCCGAGCCGGGCGGCGGTGTCCGAGGCGCGCAGCGCGGTGGAGATCCGCAGCGAGACGGCGACCAGCAGCTCGTCGCCGACAGCGTGGCCCTGGGTGTCGTTGACCACCTTGAAGTCGTCCAGGTCGATGAAGAGCACCCCGGTGACGGCCCCGCTGCGCTCGCCCCGGGAGAGCGCGTGCCCGACCCGGTCCTGGAACAGCACCCGGTTGGCCAGGCCGGTCAGCGAGTCGTGGAAGGCCCGGTGGGTCAGCTCGCGCTCCATCTGCCGCTGCTCGGTCACGTCGCGCAGGGTGAGCACCAGGGCGCCGACGGTCGGGTCCGCACGCAGGTCGTCGGAGCGGACCTCGGCCTCGATCGGGGTGCGGTCCTGGCGCAGCAGCCGCCAGTGCTCGCGCGGCTGCTCGCCCCGGGGCGGCTCGGCGGTCCCGCGCATCCGGGCCAGCGCCTTGCCGACCTCCCGGCTGTCCTCGGGCGGGACCAGGTCGGTCAGCGGGGTGCCGGCCAGGTCGGGGCGGCCGAGCACCGTCGCGGCGGACGGGGAGGCGTAGCGCACGCCGTCGTCGGCGTCGAGGATCAGGATGACGTCGCTGGCGTTCTGCACCAGGGTGCGGAAGTACAGCTCGCTGTTGCGCTGGGTGACCTCGCGGCTCAGCACCACCCGCTCGACCGCGAGGGCCGCCTGCGCGGCGAGGATCTCCAGCGAGCTCCAGAGGCCGGCCAGCTCCTGCTCGGTCCCGGTGACGACGAGCGCGCCGATCAGCGGGTCGCCGGAGGGGCGCTCGGCGAGGGTGAGCGGGCAGACCAGGGCGTACGGCATGCCGCCGAGGCGGGCGAGGAGGCCGCCGTCGGCCGGGGTGGCGGTCGGGTCCAGGCCGAGGGAGCCGACGGGCAGCAGCACGGTCTCCCGGGCGGTGGCGAGCTCCAGCACCCGGTCGGACTGCGCGGTGTCCCCGGGCGTGGGCCGGGGGGTGTCGCTCCCGGCGTGCCGGACGTGCAGCACCCCGGCCTCGGCGACGGAGAGCAGGGCGACGTGCCCGGCCTCGGCCGGCATCAGGGTGGAGGCGGCGGACTGGACGGCGTCCGCGACCTCCCCCACCGTGACGGCCGCGGTCAGCCGGGCGCCCGCCTCGCGCAGCGCCCGCTCGCGGGCCACGGCCTGCCTGCGGGCGGAGACGACCACCGCCAGCCGGGCCAGCACCAGCAGGTAGAGCACCGCCGAGAAGGCGCCGATCACGCCCGCGTTGCTGGTGTTGCCGGCCAGCGCCTCGATGATCAGGATCGCCGGGGCGATCAGCGAGGCCAGGGTGAGCAGCACCAGCCGGGCGGTGCTCAGGTCCGGCTGCTGGGTGGGCACCGGACGGGTCAGCTCGACCATCGACGGGTGCAGCGCCGCCGCGCCCCAGGCGGTGTAGAAGGCCGCCCAGCCGAGTTCGACGGGCGTGCCGATGTGCCAGGTGCCGTGCAGCTGGATCAGCCCGTACAGCACGTCGGAGACCATGATGCCGAGCGAGCCGACGGCGAGCAGCTGCAGGGAGCGGGAGTTGCCGCCGCGCGGGGTCAGCAGCCGCAGCAGCAGGGCGAGCACGACCACGTCGCCGAGCGGGTAGGCGATCGAGACGGCCTTCTGGAACCAGTCCAGGTCCGGGTTCCGGGCGTACGGGAGGATCAGGTAGATCCAGGCGAGCAGGGCCAGCCCCATGGTGGGGACGAGGGCGTCGAGCAGCCCGGCGCGGTCCTGACGGGCCGTGCGCCAGCGGATGAAGCCCAGCACGCCGACCGCGTACAGCACGTACTCGGCGAGGTAGAAGCCGTCCGCGACGGACGGGAACGGGTTGGGCACGTGCAGGATGTCCAGCTGGACGGCCTGCACCACCTCGCCCACCGTGAAGCTGAGGTTGGCGAGCGCCAGCACGTACCAGTAGCGCGCGTGCGCGGGACGGTTGAGGCGGACGCCGACCACGATGGCGGCGACGCCGCCGAGGCCGATGCCGGTCCACCAGATGATCCGCTGGCCGGGATTCGCGTAGTAGATGCCGGTGAACAGCACCATCCAGAGCAGGTAACAGACCATCAGGTGTTGTCGCCGGCGAGTCAACGAGGCTACCTCCTCCACGACATCACCCCGCCGGTCGGGCGGGGGAGTTCGGGTGAGGACGGGACGGGCCGGGCGTAGGAGCCGGTCCGGGTGGGGCGGATGAGCGCTTTCGCGCAGCAGCGAGGCGTCCGGTGGGGGGTGCGACCGGACGTCCTCGACGGGGCAGGAGTGCGTATAGTCGGAAATGTCGCACTCCCCAGCATTCTGCCGCCACAGCACGAGGTCAAGCCGGTGGACGACGCAGTAGACAGCGCACAGGGCGTACGAACGGATGCGAGCTCCGGCCGTCACGCCGTGGTCCGCAACGGCAACGGGCAGTATGCGATCTGGCCGGGCGACTTGACCGTCCCGGCCGGCTGGCAGCAGGTCCACGGGCCGGCCGGACGGGCCGACTGCCGGGACTGGGTGGAGCGCGAGTGGCGCCCGGCCGGGCTGGGCTTCCCCGACGGCGCCCCGGTACGGCGGGCGACGGGCGGATCCGCGGACCCGACGGCCGGATCGGCGGACCCGTCGGCCGGATTCCCGCACACCGTCGCCGGATTCGCGGACACGGTGCACGGGCTGTTCCGCGCGCGGGCGGCGCACGACCCGGACGCGGTCGCCGTCATCGCCGCGGACGCCACGCTGAGCTACCGCGAACTCGACCTGCGCAGCGACCGGTTGGCCGCCGCGCTGCGGGCGCGCGGGACCGGCCCGGAGCAGGTGGTGCCGGTCTGCCTGGACCGCGGGGCGGGCCTGGTCACCGCCTGGCTGGCCGTGCTCAAGGCCGGCGGGGCCTTCCTGCCGCTGGACCCGGCCCACCCGCCGCGGCGGCTGGCCCGGCTGGTCGAGGACTGCGGGGCGCGGGTGGTGGTCGCGGACGGTGACGGGTTCCCGGAGGCGCCCGGGGTGTCCGTCCCCGGGGTGTCCGTGCCCGGGGTGTCCGTGCTCGGGGTGTCCGCCCCCGGGGTGTCCGCGCCCGGGCCGGAGGACGGCGGGGAGCCCCTGAACCCCGGGGCGTTCTTCGTCGGGGACGACGGCGCCGTCCCCGACGACCTCGCCTACCTGATCTACACCTCCGGCACCACCGGCCGCCCCAAGGGCGTCCCCGTCACCCACCGCGCACTGCTGTTCACCCTCGACCGGATCGTCCACGCCTACCGGCTGCGCCCCGGCGAACGCGTCCTGCACCTGGCCGCGCTGGGCTCCGACACCGCGCTGGAGCAGGTGTTCGGCGCGCTGCTCGCGGGCGCGACGGTGGTGCTCGGCGGGGGCGGCGGCGCGGGCGGCACCTGGGCGCCCACCGAGCTGGCCGGCCGGCTGCCCGGGCTGGGCCTGGCCGTCGCCGACCTCACCCCCGCCTACTGGCACCACCTGCTCGACCTGCTCCCGCCCGGCGGGCCCGGCCCCCAGGGGCTGCGCCTGGTGGTGGTCGGCGGGGACGCCGTGCACGCCGCCGACAGCCGGCACTGCCTGGAGCGGCTGCCGGGCGCCCGGCTGCTCAACGCGTACGGGGTCACCGAGGCGGCCGTCACCTCGACGCTCTGCGAGGTCACGGCGGAGCTGCTCGACGGGGGCGGCGGAAGCTCCGCGGGGGCGGGCGGCACCCCGGCCGCGCCCGTGCCGATCGGACGGCCGCTGCCCGGGGTGCGGGTGCACGTGCTGGACGCCCGGCTGCGCCCCGTCCGGCCCGGGGAGAAGGGGCAGATCCACCTCGGCGGGCCCGGCCTGGCCCGGGGCTACTGGCGGCAGGCCGGGCTCACCGCCGAGTCCTTCCTGCCCGACCCGTACGCGCCGCTGCCCGGCGAGCGGATGTACCGCACCGGCGACGCCGGGCGCTGGCGGGCGGACGGGCAGCTGGAGATCCTCGGCCGCTTCGACGAGCAGGTGAAGGTGCGCGGGCACCGGGTGGACCCGGCCGAGGTCGAGGCCGTCCTGGCCGCGCACCCGGGCGTCCGGCAGGCCCGGGTCGCGGCCGACGGCGAGGCGGCCGACGGCAGCCGCACGCTCACCGCGTACTACACGCCCGCCTCCGGGACGGCCGTCGGGGCGCCGGGGCTCCGGGCGTTCCTGGCCGACCGGCTGCCGGAGTACCTGGTGCCGGCCGAGTTCGTGCCGCTGGAGGCGATGCCCCTCACGGCGGCGGGGAAGATCGACCGGCGGCGGCTGCCGCACGCGCCGGTGCGCTCCCCGGCGTCGGCTCCCGTTCCCCCGGCGGCCCCTTCGCCGGCTCCCGCACCCGGCCCCGCCGGAGCCGGGGCGCTGGAGGCGGCCGTCGGGCAGCTGTGGGCGGAGCTGCTCGGCGTCGAACACATCGGCCCGGACGGCGACTTCTTCGCGCTCGGCGGCACCTCGCTGCTCGCGATGGAGATGCTGGCGCGGGCCCGGATCCTGCTCGGCATCGACGTCGGGCAGGTGCGCACGCTCACCCGGGCACTGCTGCGCGAGCCCGTCCTGCGCGCCTTCGCGGCGGCGCTGTCGGCGGCGCGCGCGGACACCCCCGCCGGGGCCGTACGGGACGACGCGGTCGACTGGTTCGCGGAGGCCCGGCTCACCGAGGACCTCCGGCAGTCCTGGAGCCCGGCGCCCTCCCGCGCCGAACCCGCCGAGATCCTGCTCACCGGCGCCACCGGCTTCTGCGGCGCCCACCTGCTGCACGCGCTGCTCGCCACCACCCGGGCGCGCATCCACTGCCTGGTCCGCGCGCCCGACGAGGAACACGCGCTGGAACGGCTGCGGGCGGCGCGGCAGCGCTTCCTGCGGCAGGACCTCGCCGACCGGCGGGTGGTGCCGCTGGTCGGGGACCTCACCCGACCGAAGCTCGGCCTGACGGACCGTCGGTTCGACTGGCTGGCCGGGAACCTGGACGCGATCCACCACCTCGGCGGACAGGTCAACTTCCTCTACCCGTACCACCAGTTGCGTGGCGCCAACGTCGGCGGCACCCGGGAGGTCGTCCGGCTCGCCGGGCACAGCCGGGGCATCCCCGTGCACTACCTCTCCACCCTCGCCGTGCTGGCCGGCTTCGGCGCGGCCGGCGTCCCGAAGGTCACCGAGCGCACCCCGCTCGCCCACCCCGAACGGCTCGGCGTCGGCTATGTCGAGAGCAAGTGGGTCGCTGAACAGCTGCTGCACAACGCGGCCGCCGCCGGGCTGCCCGTCACCGTGCTGCGCACCAACGACGTCACCGGGGACCTCGCGTCCGGGGCGATGAACACCGGCACCGAACTGTGCGCGCTGATCGCCTACTTGGCCGACAGCGGGACCTATCCGGACGTGCGGCTGCTGCTCGACTTCGTCCCCGCCGACCGCTTCGCCCGGGCCATCGCGCACATCGCCGCCCACGCACCCGCCGCCGGCGAGGTCTACCACCTCACCTCCCCGCGCCCGGGCACCCTCGCCGACCTCGCCGAGCGGCTGCGGGTGCGCGGCCACCGGATCGCCCCGCTGCCGTACGGGGACTGGGTGCGGCGGCTGGTCCGGTTCGCCGCCGGGAACCCGACGCACCCGATCGCGCCGTTCGTCCCGCTGTTCGTGGACCGCGCGCCGGGGTCGGAGCTGTCGGTCAGCGAGATGTACTTCCGGCCGACGTTCCCGCTGTTCGAGCGGGCGAACGCGGACGCGGCGCTGGCCGGGAGCGGGATCGAACTGCCGCCGGTGGAGGCGGGGTTGATCGACCACTACCTGGCGGGGCTGGAGCGGGAGGGCTTCCTGCGGGCGGCGTCGCCGTGAGCCGCTCCGAGGCGCTCGAAGCACTGGATGTACTCGGCGCGCTGGACGTGCGGCACGGGCCCGGCGACGGCCCGGTGGCCTTCGGCGGGTCGCTCGGCGCGCTCGGCCCCGGCGGGCTGCTGGCGGCGTACCGGCGCGGGCTGTTCCCGCTGCCGGCGGCGGACGTCTACGCGAGCGCGTACAACGAGGCGGTGTACGGGGACGCCGTCGAGGCGGGCGAGGTGGCGCTGCTGCCCGGCGGGGCGGACCCGTACGCGCTGGCCTGGTGGTCGCCCGACCCCCGGCCGGTGATCGCGCCCGACGGCGTCCGGCTCGGGAGCCGGCTGGCGCGGCGGCTGCGCAACCGGTCCACGTGGTGGACGAGCGCGGACCGGGCCTTCGGGCGGGTGCTGGCGGCGTGCGCCGAGGGCCGTCAGCCGGCCTGGCTCACCGAGGAGTTGGCGGCGGTGCTGGTGCGGCTGCACGAGCTGGGGGCGGCGCACAGCGGGGAGGTGTGGGAGGGGGAGGAGCTGATCGGCGGGGTGTTCGGGATCGTGGTCGGGCCGGTGCTGAGCCTGGACTCGATGTTCCACCGCCGCCCGGACGCCGCCCGGGTCGCCGTCGCCGACCTCGGGGCGCGGTTCGGCGCGGCGGGCGGGCGGCTGCTCGACGCCCAGTGGGACGGGCCGCACGTGCGGAGCCTCGGGGCCGAGCCGATGGCGCGCTCGCGGTACCTCGCGGAGCTGTCGGGCGGGAGTGGGGATTCCGCTGTGGTCCCGGACGGGGCGCCGCTGCCGGCGGCGCGGCTGGGAGAATCGGCACGCCTCCTCTGACCTGCGGTTAAACCTGATCGGGCTGGCTTTTTTGGCCTGTCTTCGACAAACTTATTCCTCGTCAGTAACATGACGCCGCGTGTTCAAAAGTTCCATAGGCAGGGCCTCCGGCCCCGCCGTCCTCACCCTCACCCTCATCCTCGCCGGGGCCACCGCGTGCGGGCCGACCGACCCCGGCACCACCCAGGCCGGTGCCGAACCGGCCGCCGCCACCGTCGCCGACCCGGCCGCGACCGCCGCCGGGGGTCGACCGGCCGCCGCCGCCCGGCCCGCCGGTGCCACCCCGCACGCCAGAGCGGCCAGTCCCGCCACCGGCCGTCCGACCCCGGGCAAGGCGCCCGTCACCGCCGCGCCCGCCGGCGACCAGCAGGCCGCGATCGGCAGCCCCGGCAAGGACGGTGGCGCCGTCACGGCGGCGATGAAGAACCTCCAGCTGACGGCGTACGACCCGGCGGGCGGGACGGCGGTGCTGTCGGCGACGGGGCCGGGCGCCACGGCCCCGACCCCGCCAAGTGCCGTCCCCGGCACCGCTCCTGGCGCTTCTTCCAGCGCCGTGCCGAGCGCCGCCCCCAGCGCGGCCACCACCGCCGTCCAGCCCGGGCAGCTGATCGCCAGCCCGCCCACCGCCGCCGCACCGCAGGGCGCACTGGTCGCCGTCACCGGCGTCCGCCCCGGCGCGGGCAACACACTCGCCCTGACCACCCGCCCGGCCACCCTGGCCGAACTCCTCGGCGGCACCGAGGCCGACGGCAACGTCCCCGTCGACCCGCACGGCATCACGGTGACCCCGCTGGTCAAGGACCTCAAGGCCACCGCCGGCCTGACCGGCAACGGCGTCCAGGCCGACGCCTCCGGCACCCTGGAGGTGAACCTCAAGGCCCCCGTCCCGCTGCCCGACGGTGCCAGCCTCGACGCCTCCGGCTCGCTCCAGCTCCACCCGGCCGTCCACTTCGCCTACCACGGCGCCGCGGCCGGCAGTCCGCGCACCGCCTCGATCGGCTTCGACCTCGGCGCCCACGCGCAGTGGAAGGTCACCGGCGACGCCGCCCGCAGCACCGGCGCGGCGCCCATCCGGGTGCCCTTCGCCAAGCTGCAGGCTAGCCCGGTGCTGACGGTCGCCGGCCTGCCGGTGGTCGTCAACCTCGGCCTCACCTGCTACCTGGAGGTCAGCGCCGACGGCCAGGTCCACCTGGAGGCGGAGCAGGACGCCACCGGCACCTGGGCGGTCCGCGCCGACTACACCGGCGGCAAGGGCTGGACCCCGGTCACCAACGCCGAGACCAAGGTCACCCCGGTACACGTGCGGCTCAACGGCAAGGCGGGCGTGCGGGCCGCGCTCGGCGCCGAGATCAGCCTCGGCCTGTACGACACCGTCGGCGTGGAGGCCACCGTCGCCCCCTACCTGCGCGCCCAGGCCGAGGGCTCGCTGGTCGCCGACTCCTCCGGCAACCCGCCTCAGGTGCAGGGCAGTTGGTCGCTGGTCGGCGGCGTCGACCTGAACGGCTCGCTGCTCGCCCACCTGAAGGTCTTCGGCACCCCGATCATCGAGGGCAAGCTGCCGCTGCCGCCCTTCCACCGGGAGTGGCCGCTGCTCGGGGGATCGGCGACGCTGCCCGCGCCGCAGCACAGCTGATCTGACGTCACTTCGTGGGCCCCTCCGCCGGGTTGTCCGGTCGAGGGGCCCTCGTCGTGGGTAGGCTCGGGTCGAAGCTCGGGCCTGAGTTCGAACCGGTCGGAGGGGGTGCGGGGGCGGGATGCGGAACAGACAGGTGGCCTACGGCGTTTCGGTCGCCCTGGTGTGGGCGGTGTCGCTGACGCTGTACGCCGCCACCGGGATCGGCTGGTGGGCGGCCGTGCCGGCGGGGCCGGCCGTGCTGGTGCTGCTGGCGGTCCTGTGGCCGCGGCGGCGGCGGGGGGGCGGGGCCGGGCGGGGAGGGGATGTCGCCTCGTGGGGCGCGCCCCGCTCCGCGGCCGGGTCGGCGCCCGGCCGGGCGGCCCCGCTGCCGGAGAGTTCGGTGGTCTGGGAGATGGGGGACCCGGCTGGCCCGCCGGTCGTCAAGGGCCCCGTCGCCGGAAGCGCCGTCCTCCCGGAGCGGATCGACTCCACCGAGCGGGACGACGACCTGGTGATCGTCGGGAGCGGTGCCGCCTCCCGGTACCGCCCCCTGCACGAGTACGCCCAGGATCCGCTGACCCCGGCCGCCGCCGAGACCGTCGCCACGGGCCTGGAGCGGCTGTTCCTCCGCCTCGGCCCGCCGCCGGGCTCCGCCCACTGCCCCGACCAGTCCGCCCCCGCACCCCGAGGTGACGACCGGTGACCACCCCCGAGGAAGGCCGCGTCCGCCGCCCGACGGCCCTGGAGATCGCCACCCAGTGGGCCCAACTCCCGCCCGAGCACCTGCGGGTGGCCCTGGAGCACCTCGAACTGGAACTCCAGCGGGAGCACACCCGGGAGACGGCCAGGGAGCGCCACCGGGCGTCCCTCGAAACGGTCCGCCTCAGGGAGGGGCACGCGACCGAGCGCGCCCGGATCGCGGCCCGGGAGCGCCGCGACCAGCGCGCCCACCAGCTCTACGTCGGCGGCCTGGTGGCCGGCTTCGTGCTCGCCGCCGGGATGCTCGTCGGCTCGGTGCTCGTCGGCCTCGACGGCCGCCAGTGGCTGGCCGGCCTGCTCGCCGGGCCCAGCCTGATCGCCCTGCCGGTGGTCTTCGTCCTGCGCCGCAGCGACCGCCCCACCGCCCGCCCGCGCCCCCTCCCGCCGCCCTCGCTGCCGGACCAACTCCCGGGCGACCAACCGGCGTAGCCGGGGGCGGGTGCCCGCGTCGGGTTGGTCCTGCGGCGTCCGCCGTGGTGGAGGCGTGTCGTGGATTCCGGAGCGCCGGTACCCGAGCGGGCCCACCGGCCGGATGCCCTGGACGAGGACGGCTGTCAGCCCTGCGGCGAATGCTTCGGCGGCCTGGCCCCACGGGGGTGGAACCGGGCGGCCGGCGGCGCCCCGGAGCGGTGTGTCAGGTGCCGCTGGTCGGGGTGTCGTCCTTCTTGACGCCCAGGAGGATCTGGTCGAGCACCGAGACGTCCGGGGCGGCCGGGTCCTCGTCCACGCCGCCGTCGAAGACCACGTAGCCGCCGCCCTTGGCGGGGAGGGCGGCCAGCAGGACGAAGCCCTGGGTGCCGTCGGTGTTGGTGATGTGCCAGCGGGTCGCGTACCCGGCCACGCCGGCCACGGTGATGGTGCCCGAGCCGTAGTCGGTCTGCGAGGCCATGCCGCTGAAGATCTGCTTGGCGACCGTCGGCATGGCGGCGTCGGCGGCGGCCTTGGGGGTGTCGCCCTGGACGGTGTTCTTCTCCACCGAGAACCGGCCGCGGATGCAGGCCTTGCCGTTCGCGCAGGTGTAGCGGCCGCTGCCGAGGTAGACCGACCACTGCGGGGTGTCGGTCGCGGAGACCTCCCAGCCCTCGAACAGCGGCAGGGTGATCGAGTGCTGCTTGTCCGCGACGGTGCTCCGGAGGACCGGGGCGGGCTTGGGCGTGGACGGCTTCGGGGCGGGGGTGGGGCTGGTCGTCGGGCCGGTGCTGCTGGTGACGGGGACGGTGGGGTCGGTGGTCGGGTCCGCCGCCGGGTCGCCGCCGTTGCTGAGCGCGATCCCGGCGACGCTGCCGCCGATCGCCAGGACGCCGACCGCGATGCTGATGAGCACGCCGGGCTTGACCCGCTTGGGAGCTGGGGTCGGGGGCGGGTAGCCGGGGCCGGGCTGTCCGTAGCCCGCGCCGGGGTAGGCCTGCTGGGACGGGTGAGCCGGGTAGGCCGGGTACGCCTGCTGCGCCGGGTACGCCTCCTGGCCCGGGTAGCCGTAGGCGCCCTGGGCCGGCCGGACGTCGCCGGTCCAGGCGTTGCCGTCCCACCAGCGCTCGTGGCCCGGGGCGCCGTCCGGGCCGGGGACCGGGTACCACCCGGGAGGCGTCTCGTTGCTCACGGCCGTACGCTACCCGGCGGTGTGCCGCCCGGGCCGGGGAGGGGTGCCGCGCCCGCCGGCACCCCGGCGGGCGGTGGCCGCGAGGGTCACGGCCGTGGTCGCGGCGAGGGCCGCCCAGGCGGCGGTGAAGCCGTGGGTGGTGTCGCGGAGCAGCCCGAGGGCGGGCGGGACCACGACGACGGCCACCTGGTTGACCGCCATGACCAGGCCGAGGGCGAAACCGGTCCGGCCGGGCGGCGCCGACTCCGCCAGGTGGGCCACCCAGGGGCCGTACCAGCCGATCCCGAAGAAGCCGAGCCAGGTGAACAGGACGGCGGCCGCGGCGGGGGACCGGCCCGCCGGCGTCGTCAGGACCACCAGCCCGGCCACCACCGCGGCCAGGCAGACCAGGACGGGCCGGTACCGCCCGGCGCGGCTCCGGTCGCTCCAGGCCGCCAGTGCGATCCGGCCGACCGCCCCCGCGACCTGGACCGCCACCAGGACGGCGGCGCCGGCGCCGGGGCCGAGGGCCGTCACGTCGTGGAGGTACAGGGCGCCGAGCACGCCGATGCCGCTGTGCACCGAGACCAGGGCCAGGCCGGAGAGCAGGATCCTGGACATGGCCGGTTCGCGGAGGATCCGCAGCCGGGCGCGGACGGAGGCCGTCGATGCCACGGGGCCCGGGGTATTGCCGCGAGCCGGGGCGGGAGCGGGGCGTACCGGCGGGGCGCTCGGCGGGCGCCGGTAGAGGGCCGTGAAGAGCCCGGCGCCCAGGAGCGCGACCAGCCCGCCGACCACCAGTGCCGCCCGCCACCCGTACGCCACGGCCACCAGCGGCAGGACGGCGGCGGCGAGCGCCCCGCCCAGCGGCAGTCCGGCCTGGCGGACGCCCATGGCCAGCCCCCGCTGGGCCGGGTCGAACCAGGAGGCCACCGACTTGCTGCCGCCCGGCTGCACGGTGCTGTACCCGGCGCCGACGGCCAGCAGGACGGCCAGCAGGGAGGCGTACCCCTGCGCCAGGCTGCCGAGGAGCAGGGCTGCGGCGACCACGGCGGCGCCGAGGCCGACGACCCAGCGCTCGTTGTACCGGTCCAGCAGCTCGCCGGCCACCAACAGGCCGACCAGCGGCACCAGTTGGGAGGCCGACAGGAGCAGGCCGAGTTGGCTGGTGCTGAGGTCCAGCGCGTGCTGCAGGGGGACGGCCATCGCCCCGATGCCCTGGACGAAGAAGCCGGAGGCGGCCTGGGTGACGGTGGCGACGGCCAGGACCACCCAGCGGTACCGGAGCGGGCGGGCGGTGTCCCCGGGAGCCGCCGGTGCGGAAGTCGTCGGATCGGAAGTCGGTGAGGTGGAAGTCGTCGGAGCGGAAGGCTTTCCGGTGTCGGTGTGCTGACGCATGCCCAGCAGCCTGCTGTCATGGTCTTATGCACCTCAACCCTTACGGCGAGAGCGCCGTGCACCTGGCCGCGGCCCTGGCCAACCGGCGCCCCGGGACCGCCGAGGAACTGGCGGACCGCTGCCGCGCGGCCGGGCTGGTGGTCGACGGACCGGTCCGGCCGGCGGACCTGGCGCGCATCCTGGCCCTGCTGGACACCTGGGAGTCGGTGGTCGACGCGACTGACGACCGCGAACGGGCCGAGCGGCTCAACCGGATGCTCGCCGCCGACGCCGCCCACCCCCGGCTGACCGACCACACGGGCGGCTGGCACCTCCACTACCGCGACGACCACCAGTCGTTCGGCGCCGTGCTGTCCACCCTGATCGCCGTCGGCACCGCCTTCCATCTGGTGGGCCGCGGCATGCACCGGCTCGGCCGGTGCGCCGTCGCCGAGTGCGCCACCGTCTTCGCTGACACCACCCGGACCGGCCGCAAGCGCTACTGCACCCAGCGCTGCGCCAACCGCGACGCCGTCCGCCGGCACCGCCGCGCGGCGCGGCCGGCGAACGGGCCGGCCCGCGCGTGACCGTCCCGGCCTCGGGAGCAGGAAGTCGGCCGGGCCGACTTCCTGC